>JBJTHA010000051.1:0-4072 GCA_046094265.1 Cytophagales bacterium | reverse complement strand
AATCTAGGTCCATTAACGACTTTGTTTCGATCAACATTTTCAAGGTGATCTATTGTTTCATCGTTTGAGGCTTGAGCCATGATAAAAAAGCGAAGGTATTCTTGCCTGTAGGCTCTTCGCCCATAGCCTTCAACGATATTTGAGCGAACCGATTTACTTGAACTCCTGACTTGTTGCGCTTCTTCAAACTGTTCAAACTTTGGAAGCTTAAATATCATCTCATGTATCTTGATGGATAACTCCTTTGCCTCCTGCCAAATCTCTAGGTTCTTATAACTCATATTCTATTGTGTTATGATCAATTTTCTAGTATCTAGTATCCCGAGTCAAATCACCTGAAAACCATACGCATACGGGTCATCTTCTGGGTCGATGGTGATGGTGTTGTAACCATATACTTTCGCCCAACCTTCGACACTGGGGATGATGGCGGGCTTACCGTTTAATTCCGTCACTTCCTCTATTCTGCCAATAAATTTGGAACCGATGATGCTTTCATGAATAAATTCTTCGCCTTGCTTCAATTTTCCTTTCGTGAACCATTGCGCCAATCGCGCAGAGGTGCCCGTGCCGCAAGGTGAACGGTCGATTGCTTTGTCTCCATAAAAAACTGCGTTTCGCGCTGTAGACGTTGCGTCAATCACTTTGCCCGTCCATAAAATATGGCTACATGTATTGATCGTTGGATTCTCAGGATGGACAAACGTATAGTTTCTATTAATGTCTTTCCGAAGTTCCCGACTCCAACTAACTAGTTTGTCAGCTGTATAATGTTCGATGCCTTTGAAATTCGTTTGCACATCAACAATTGCATAAAAATTGCCACCGTATGAAACTTCGAGTGTTAACTCACCTAACTCAGGACAAGTGGCCTGAATATTCTCAGCTGCGAGGTAGGCTTTCACATTTCTGATCTTTACGGACTTAACCTTGTTGCCCTCTTCTTTGTATACGATTTTGACCAATCCCGCTGGAACTTCTAAATTAAGTATGCCCGGTGTTTGGGGCTTTACCAGCCCTTCTTCAATCGCAATGGTCACTGTGCCAATTGTACCGTGGCCACACATGGGTAAACAACCACTCGTTTCGATGAACAAAACACCTACATCATTTTTTGGATCAGATGGAGGATACAGAATACTGCCACTCATCATGTCATGCCCGCGTGGTTCAAACATCAGGCCTTTGCGTATCCAATCGTACTCGCGCAAAAAGTGCTGGCGCTTCTCACTCATGTTCTTACCTTCCAATGGCGGGCCACCTTCTGCCACCACACGAACCGGGTTGCCACACGTGTGAGCGTCTATGCATTTGAATGTACTTTTCATAGGTATGAATAGTCTGCAGTTGGCAGTCTGTGGCATCTGCAGACTGGCGACTGCCTACTTTTTAAATTCGTTATTTACAAGTCGCCATATTCCCAATGGATTGTTGTCTTTCAATTCAGCGGGAAGCAGTTGCTGCGGAAAATTTTGAAACGAAACGGGTCTTACAAAGCGTTTGATGGCATCAATGCCCACAGATGTAAACCTTGAATCAGTAGTAGCTGGAAACGGTCCGCCATGATGCATGGACGGGCACACTTCCACACCGGTTGGAACACCGTTAATGATGACCCGACCTGCCCTTTCAATGACCAAATCTATAAAATCTGCAAAGGCAATCAGGTCAGCCTCTTCACCAATAATGGTTGCTGTCAATTGCCCTGGAATTTTTGCCGCTGCGGCTTTCAATTCGCCAATCGTGCTTGCCGTGACTAGCAATGAATATGGCCCAAAAACCTCTTCTACCAGTTGATGATTGTGGATGAACTCACTGGCCTTTACGGTCGCTAGTGTAGATGCGGCCTGATTCTCTTTTGGTGTCTCAACCGATTCGGCCAACAACACAACTCCTTTTTGCTCGAGTGCTTTTGCCCGATTCTTCACAAAGCTGTTGGCTATACCGGAGTGTAGCATGGTGCCTGGGGCAATGGACTTCATTCGTTGAGCGAGTTGTGTTGCGAAATTTTTCAGGGCCGGATTTTCTACGCTCAAAAGAAGGCCAGGGTTCGTACAAAACTGCCCAACACTTTGGGTGATGGAAGCGGCATACATTTCTGCTATCTTATCGCTACGTACCTTCATTGCCTCAGGCAAAATGAAAACGGGGTTGATGCTCCCCATTTCAGCAAAAACGGGAATGGGCTCCGGACGCTGTGTGGCATAATCATACAACGCCTTTCCTCCTGAAAACGAACCGGTAAATCCAATAGCCTTTGTTAGTGGATGCTGCACTAATGCCTTGCCCGCTTCAAAAGATGAATCTTGCACGTGCATAAAAACATCTTTGGGCATCCCTGTCTTCTCAACCGCCATTTCAATAGCATGCGCTACCAGTGAAGAGGTTTTTGGATGGGCCGGGTGAGCTTTAAGTACCACTGAACAACCAGCAGCTAACGCAGAACACGTATCAACACCCGCGGTGGAGTACGCAAACGGAAAATTGCTAGCGCCAAATACAACCACAGGGCCAAGCGGCACCATCATCTTGCGGATGTCAGGTTTCGGTAATGGCGCTCGATCTGGAATTGCTGTATCAATCCTGGCATCGACCCACGACCCTTCGTTGACCAACGCGGCAAATTGCCTTAACTGATTGCAGGTGCGCCCTCGTTCGCCCACCAACCTTGCTTCGGTCAGATTTGTTTCTTCCATGGCAGTCGTTATTAACGGTTGACCAAGGGATTCAACCGCAGAAGCAATAGCTTCAAGAAAAACAACCTTGTCTGCGCCTGATACTTTTTTGTATTTTTGAAAAGCAGCGTTGGAAGCTTCGAGTACCGCGTTTATTTCATTCATTAGTTTATCCATTTGAAATTGTAAGATACTCAATTCCGGATTCTAGCTACAAGCTTCCGGTATCCAGCATCAAGTATCCAACTTAAATCCACTCCAAATTCGTCACCGTCTGTTCAACCACCAGTTCACCTGTATGTTTGGTAGCCTTTGGCTCGACTAACATTAATTTGACTTCTTCATCATTTGTCCATGGGCGGTGCTCGGTGTTTTTCGGGACAATCAAAATCTCCCCGGGCTTAGTAGCAATAGTTCGCCCATCGCGGAAGTCCATCATCAACGTGCCACTCAGTACCAAAAATAGTTCATCTTCGTGATCATGTTTATGCCACACAAGGTCACCTTTCACCTTGGCAATCTTTACAAAATTATCATTGAGTTCTCCAATAATGTAAGGATGCCAGTATTCTGTGAACTTGGAGAATTTTTCTTCGAGCACAACGTGCTTGCTACCTTTTTGCAAAACCGGATTCCAGCTATTTTGGGTGATTATCTTCTTTATCAGTTTGATGCACGACTTTACAAAAAAATAGATAACCAATACCGAAGTAAAAATTACCAATAGCGTTATCGCCAGAATTACATTCGTTGGATAGATTTCAGTCTGCCAACCCGGAATAATCGAGAACGCAAAATCGCTTACAAAAAAAGTATAAACTAGAAAAACGCAGATACACGTTATGGCAAATCCTAAAGCCATCAACAAAACTCGTTCGATAACTTTAACCATTTTAAGGCCGACTTTTAATCCCTGTCTGAATGATTTTCAAAACCCTTTCCCGCTCTTCACCAACCAGCGTCATTCGCGGTGCACGCACATGCTCTGAACCAATGCCTGCTTCGGTTTCCGCCAACTTAATGTACTGAACAAGTTTAGGATGAACATCTAATTCCAGCAAGGGTAAAAACCAGCGGTATATATTAAGGGCTTCTTCTATTTTATTGGCTTTTGTAAGCTGATATATTTGGACCGTTTCTTTGGGGAATGCACAAACCAAACCTGCCACCCAACCATCCGCGCCCAACATTAATTCCTCCAGGGCAATGGTGTCTACACCGCATAGAATTTTAAAGCGACCACCAAACCGATTGATCATTCGGGTAACATTGCTTACGTCACGAGTTGATTCTTTTACCGCTTGAATGGTTGTTTTCTCGGCCAGTTCAGCAAACATATCCAATGTCACCTCCACTTTATAGTCTACCGGATTGTTGTACACCATGATGGGCAATGA
>JBJTHA010000050.1:0-4175 GCA_046094265.1 Cytophagales bacterium | reverse complement strand
CAGACTTTCCGAGTTGAATAAACTTATCGAGTTTACCCAATTGCTCGCCTTTCAAAATCGCATCACACGCGGGCGTAAAAATCCCAGTATCATCCGTCACGGCAATGCCCACATCACTTTGTTTCAACGCGCCCGAATCGTTCAAGCCATCCCCTATCATCATAACCTTTTTGCCTTGGTGTTGGAGATTTGAGACGAACTCCAGTTTATCGTGTGGGTCTTGATTGAATAGCAATGTCGCGTGAGAGGGAAATATCTCTTTCATGCGCCTGCGATCTGCTTCATTATCACCTGACAACAACGCAACAAACTTCCCTTGCAATTTCGACAGCAACGTGCGCATGGGCTTGCGGATGGAGGTACTAATCTGGAAATAGCCTCGCACCAATCCGTCAATCGAAACAAATACTTTCGATTGCATGTCGTTCAATTTGCCGGTGAAATCAACAAAGGCAGCTGAACCAACTTTTATTTCTTTTCCGGCCACGGTGCCTTCCACGCCTTTCCCAGGATACTCGCGGAAATGCCGCAACGCAAGTGTGGAATTGAATGAAATATTTTTTGTAATCAGATTGCTCAGCGGATGTGCCGATGCTGAAGTCACCTTTTTCACCCAGGCGAGCTCTTGGTCATCGAGCACACCGGTAAAAGAAATTTCTTCAGCGCCTTTGGTGATCGTACCCGTTTTGTCAAACACCACGGAATCAATCGTGGCCAGGCGTTCTACCACATCCGCATTCTTCAAATAAAACCCGTGATGCCCTAACGCCCGCATCATGCTGCCAAACGTAAATGGTGCCGCCAATGCTAATGCGCATGGACAGGCTACCATTAATACCGAAGTAATAATCAGCCACAGTTTTGACGCATCCGTCCAATACCAATACACCGCAGTAACTACCGCCAAAGCCAACACTGCCCATGTAAACTTGCGCGCTGCACGGTCAATTATTTTTTGGTATTTGCTTTCTTCTGGCTTCGTAAATGCAGCATTATTCCATAGTCTGGTAAGGTGACTTTGGTCTGTTTTTTTGTCAACCAACAATTCAATCGGCTCACCCATCAATCTTCCACCCGCGTAAACTAAATCGCCTTTGTGTGCTTTTGTTGGCTTTGATTCGCCCGTAACAAAGCTATAGTCAATAAAGGCTTCTACATTTGTGAGAATGCTGTCGGCCGGCACAATTTCCCGATTCCGTACGCGAATGGTGTCTCCTCGTTTTAAGTCGTACACCACCACGGGCTTCCAATCATCCTCTACCCATTTACACGCAGCCAGCGGAAAATAGGATTTATAATCTCGATCAAACGCCAATGATTCATACGTTTTGCTTTGAAACCAACGACCAATCAATAAAAAGAAAACCAACCCTGTGAGCGAATCCAGATAGCCAGGCCCTGAATGCGAAAGAATATCGTACGTGCTGCGTAAAAATAAGGCTGCCAACCCCACAGCAATGGGTACATCAATGTTAATCTGTTTTTGCTTGAAACTCTTCCACGCGTTGATAAAGTACTCGCGGCCGCTGAACGTCACCACCGGAATGGCGAGCAGAACGTTGAGGTACGAAAACAATAGTTTTAAATCTAAGTCAGATTCCTTCAAGCCCAGGTACTCTGGAAAGCTCAACAGCATGATATTCCCAAAACAAAAACCAGCCACAGCCAACTTGGCCACCAAGCTGTGAGTAGCTTGGTGATTGCTTCTTGCTTCTTTGCCTAGGCTGATTTGCGGTGCATAACCTAACGATGCCAGCAACCTCGCCAGTTGCGCAAGTGTTACTGTCTCGGGTTTAAAATCAATGGTCACCAACTTGCGCGAAAAATTTACTTCTGAACGCAGCACACCATTTGCCAATTTCTGCAGATTTTCCAGCAACCAAATGCACGAAATGCAATGGATAGCCGGAACAAAAAAAGTAGCCCGCGCCAGATCATCGATCCGAAATTCCAACAGCTTTTTCTCAATGGAAGCTTCATCCAGGTACGCGTATGATTCTTCACTTACATGCCGCAGTGATACACCCGGATTCTTATCAAACGAGTAGTATTCGCATAAGTTATTTTCCTCAAGAATTTCGTATACCAGCAAACAGCCTTGACAGCAAAACTCCTTTTCGTGTTGAACAATGGGGGCCCCATCGCAGGGCTGCCGGCAATGAAAACAAATGACTTGCTCCGCAACTTGCATATCAGTTTGAAAAGAAAAGAGACATTTCCAACTCCAACATGCGCTCTTTCAAAGCTTGGTCATTCAAAATAGTATGCGCTTGCCGCCCCATAATCATCACCGAAGGGCGCTTGGCAATTTTTGCCTGGGCAAAAATCAAATCAATGAGGCCTGCACGTCTGATGGGAGTAATGCCCACATTGGGGAACGTGCGCTGCACAAAATTGACAAAGTACTTTTCAAGTGTAATCTCTGTGCCTTCTCCAGGGGTAACGGTAAGCAGCGTGATTTGCTTGTGCGAAGCCATGCGACCAAAAATATTCAAGAACGATTTGAGAGCCGCAACACCAGCCAAATCATAGTCAAACAACACAACAATTTCCTCAAATGCTTTTTCCAGGTTAGGGCAGAGCAACATAGAGCAACCACTTTGCTCAAAAAACTTTTCCGGAAACGCGGCCGGCAACCGCCTCATGGCTTCAGCATCCAAAGGCGACACCACCAGTAAATCGGCAAACCTGCTTTGGTGCACCAACGCCTTTGGCAACCGCGTGCTGGGGTTAAAAAATGTCAAGTCCAAGGTCAGCGTTTTCGCATCTGATTGAATAGCCTCTTGTAGCGTATACTTGTTCTCTTGCCACAAACTCCTTGAGGCCTCTGGACCGGTAAAATCATTTAAAAAGAAAGCGCAGAATGATTTCATATCCAAGTGAGAGAACAGGCTGTTGTAGCCTTTGAGCTCTAAAGAATTGGCGTTAAAGTCTGCAGGAAAAAAGATATGCTTTGTCAAAGGTGTTGGTTTTAATCTTCCTCGTCATTTTTAAATGTCCAAATGGGGCAATCAACATGGTTCACCACATCTTCAGCGATGCTACCACTCACCAAATGACTGATGCCTCTACGGCCGTGCGTGGCCATCGCAATCAAGTCGCCCTTTACTTCTTTTGTAAAGTTGTTGACACCATTCTCTTGATCTACATCATTGAACACATTCAGCGTGTAATCTTTGAGCATAAAGCGCTTCGCAAAGTCTTTTAACTTCACTTTGGTTTCTACATCACGCTGAAAGAATGCAGGCGAATTGATGTACACGATATGCAACGTTGCTTTGAAAAAATTCTGGAGTTCTTTCACCTTCAGGGTAAGTTGTTCGTTTTCCAAACTGAGGTCGTTGGGAAAAACAATACTCTTGATGTTGCTGAGTTTGGTCGACTTTTTTATGGCGATTACCGGCACGCTAGAGGTGCGGACGATTTTCTCGGTGTTGGAACCAATCAGAAACTCACGTGCACCCGTGGCACCATGTGTACCCATTACCACTAAATCAATTTTCTTTTCATCAATGAACTGGCGAATAGTTGTAATGATGGAACCAAACTCAACGTATGTGGAAACGGTCACGCCCTCACCTGCCCACTTGTCTTTCATTTTTTGGAATTTCTTTCCTGCTGCCTCTTTCATCTCGTTCATCAACGACTGCTCAAAGTAAAGCGTGGGCATCAGCACTGTTTCGTGCATCACCGGCACTTCGACCACATTCAGCAAATAAATTTCGCCTCTGCTTTTGAGGGCTAGCTCAACGGCAAACTTAAAGGCTTGCACGGCAGGGTCAGAAAAATCGCAAGGAACCAAAATCCGTTTCATATGGTGGTGTGTTTTGTTGAGTCAAAAGTAGAACACAAACGTAGGCAAGCTAATGATAGCTATCAACGGAAAATATGACTTTTGTCAGGATTTAATCTGCCCTTGGGGCTGAGATGGCTTTTATGCGACAATCAAATCTGCTTGCCGTGCCAGCTTTTTGGGGTCCAGCACACGGATTTTCTTACCTTCGAAAGCAATGATGTTTTCGGATTTCATCTCAGAGAGTAGACGGATGATGGTTTCGCTGGTGGTGCCTAAGATGATGGCCAAATCATCACGTGAAAGGGCGATATCAATGAGTTCACTCATTTATACTTCCATACAATCGGTTTCTTTCAGCATCAACAAACTTCAACATAAT
>JBJTHA010000049.1:0-7327 GCA_046094265.1 Cytophagales bacterium | reverse complement strand
CGGGTACTTTTGCAGAGCGGGTGAAATTCAAGTCGTACATCATTTTTTTAGTGCTTTTTAGCTTGTTCATCTACGCTCCACTCGCCCACATGACTTGGCACCCCGAAGGATTTTTGTTCAAATTAGGATTACTCGATTTTGCTGGCGGCACTGTCGTTCACATGTCGGCAGGCTTTGCCGCATTGGTTGCTTCCTATTACTTAAGAGATCGTTCTGTTAAAAAACAAGCCATCTCACCCGCCAACATTCCTTTTGTACTATTAGGCACCGGTTTGTTGTGGTTCGGGTGGTTTGGTTTTAATGCGGGCAGTGCATTAAGTGCGGGCGTATTGGCAGCTACTGCGTTTGCCACCACCAACACAGCATCTGCCGCAGCTGGTTTAGCTTGGGTATTGTACGATGTAGTGCGCGGCAAAAAGCCATCCGCTCTTGGTTTTTGCATCGGTGCGGTAGTGGGGCTTGTGGCCATCACTCCTGCCGCTGGTTTCGTAACCATACCTTCTAGTTTGTTCATTGGTACTATTGCCAGCATTATCAGCAATGTAATGGTGCACTGGAAATCTAAAACTTCTTTGGAGGATACACTGGATGTGTTCCCCTGCCACGGTGTGGGCGGGGCTGTGGGTATGATTATGACTGGCCTATTGGCAAACACGGCAATAAACGCAGCCAACACTACAGGAAACGGTTTATTTTTTGGTGAGTTCAACTTGATCAAAGTTCATTTGATTGGCCTTGTGATATCCATTGCATTTATCACTATTGGCTCTTTTATCATTTTGAAATTGACAGACTGGATTTCTCCTATGACGATCAGTGAAGAGGAGAAGAAAATGGGATCAGACTTGAGCCAACATGGCGAACGCCTTTACACATTTGAAATAGAACCTATGAGAGAAGCGGTTTAAGTATCTCACCAAAGCGCCCCGGGGGGGTGTAAGAGACCCCACCGGAGGCCTTAGCTTATTGTTAATTAAAACACATTCAAAATTATGAAATATTTCGCATACCCATTTCTATGCCTATTCCTTTGCGCCATCTTTACAACACAAGCTCAGCAGGAGCAAGTTGTTGCTTCTGTTAAAAAAATTCCCTCATATTCCTCATCGGAAACAAGTATTGTAACAGCTGGTGAACAGCAGCAACAAGCGGAGGAACCCAAAGAAGAAGAAAAACCCAAGTTCACCTACTCCGGATATTTTGACACCTATTATTTCGCCAACCTTAACACGCCAGCTTCGCGAAACAATTTGGGAAGCTCCGGCATTGGTCGTGGCTTCGATCGGTACGCAGGACAGTTTCAGTTGGGCATGTTTCTCAATCGCATGAGCTACGCGTATAAGAATACAGAGGTAGTAGCAGAAATCGGCTTTGGGCCCAACGTAGAATACGGAAGCTACGGCAGCGACTTTCGTTACAAATGGGGCACCGTAATCGCCAACAATACGTACTCGGCTTTGATGATCAAACAAGCCTATATCAACTACAAAGCCACCAGCAAGTTGACTTTCACCATGGGGCAATTTGGTACGCACATCGGCTACGAAATGATTGATGCACCACTTAATTTTCACTATTCAATAAACAATACGTTCAATGCAGGTATCCCTTTCTATCATTTAGGCTTGAAAGCCACCTATGCATTTAGCGACAAGGTGAGCTTAATGGGTGGTGTAGTAAATGGTACAGACAATGTTAACGACAACAACCGCGGTAAGAGTTTTATTGGCCAACTCACTTTGAACCCAGCAAAAGGATTGACCGTCTATCTAAACACCATTCAGGGTAATGAGGCAAATGCCCGAACAAGCGGACAAGATACTACCTCTTATTTTGGCGTGTTGGATTTAGTAGCTACTTACCAAGTGAGTGAGCGGTTGCAAGCTGCCATTTGGGTTATGCAGGGCACCGCAAGTGGCGAGTTTCAAGGGGGCACATACTTCAATGAAACCAAACATTGGTCAGGGGCTAATCTCTACGTGTCGTATAAGTTTTCTGATTTATTTTCACTTGGCACCAGGCTAGAATATTTTGACAATACTTCGGGCGCGCGCGCATTGCTCACCAACGGAAAAGGCACGGACGTAAAAACCTATACCCTCACAGGCAATTTTTACTTAGCCGATGGCCGCCTCAACTTAAAACCCGAATTTCGATTTGATGACTTTATGAAAATGACTGGGCCTGCAGGTGAAGATGAACCTCAACAATTCATGGACTCAAACGGAAATTTCACTAAAAGCACACAAGCAACTTTGGGCATGGCTGTAGTTTACAAATTTTAATACCACAACAGTTTAGTGAGTGAGAAAGGGTGTGCATAACGCCCTTTCTATTGGTGCACCATTAGATGTTGGTTTTCATTAATTAATTGTTGATTGGTTTCAATCAATAAAGCCAGATGTTCACTCGCCAGAATCAACAGCTCACTCCCAACCGCTACAACTTTCTACTGTCAAATGAGTTCTTTTGGCATGAAAGTGCTTTTTGTCTATCTATTGGTGGTTCACGTGGCAATTTTGGTTGTTCAGGCGCAAGGTTGTAGTGACTCTGGGTTTTGCACGATGGGTGCTTTACGCCCGGATCAGCCTTTTAGCGCAAGGACAAAAATCAAACTGCACTCAATTGAGATTACGCAGCACTTAGGTACCACCAAGTATGGCGATTGGATACATGCTTCTTTTGTGGATGCTAATTTTATCGTTGGGAAGAGAAATTCGTTTCAACTGCGGGCGCCTGCTTATATGGTGATTGAGGGCAACATGCCCACAGTGCGTGGCTGGGGCGACACATACCTGAGTCTTACACGCCAACTATATTTGAATGACTACTTTCAACTAAATGCCACCTTGGGCGGAAAAATTTATACCACGGCCACCAGCATCGACAATGCTATGCCAATGTACCAGCAAACTACACAGGGGTCAAATGATCTGATGATAGGTGTTTCGTTGATATCAAAGAAGTGGATGATTGCCGTTGGCTACCAACGTCCACTCAACGCTACGCGTAACACCTTTCACCCTCAACAATTTGTAGCAACCGAATTAGAAGAAGCAGCCGGAAGATATGCTCCCTCCGTTGGTTTGCTTCGTGGCGATGATATGGCACTCCGTATCGAAAAGAATTTTAGATTGGCGCGTTGGAATTTTTTTGTGGGCACTCTTAATTTATTCCGCTCCACACCAGATCAAATACTTGATAGTGAAGGCAAGTTGCAAACAGTAAATGGCTCGCAAGGTCTTTCAAGCAACTTACTTACGGGTGTAGGCTATCAATTTAATGTTCAGAGCGGCATCCGCTTATTGATGGCAGGCAAGTTGACTGAACGTGCCCAAAGCCCAGATGGCCTCTCGCGCGACTTTGTTGCACAATTGGCATACGTGGTGAGGTTCTGATTGCTTGCCTTTGGCGGATTACTGATGCAGGGTGTTAATTTTCATTAGTTACAGTGAGAGAGAAATTCCCTATTGCATAATTCGGGGTTATCCACCAACCGCAATTGCCAATTCATTAAATTAAAAATTTGCCTTTCTGAATTACAAGATAAAAAATTCGAAATCTTAAGGCGTGATTTGAGATTCAGGAGGTAATTGTAATTGTTCTTGTTTCTCCATCTCCTCAATCCGCTCTTTCAATTCAGCCAACCATTTGCCATACGAAACCTTATGCAGCCAATGTGCCAGCCAGTAGCATGAAGGGGTAAGCACTATCATGATGAGGATTAAGGCAATGACAACGGGCTTCTTAACGATGAATTCTTCAATAGCAGCACCCGAAACAGACGCGCCCATTAAAAAACCAGAAGTAGCAGCAATGGGGTAAATAAACAAGGCAACTCGTTCTTGAAAAACAATATTGTCTGTAACGAAATGGTACGTATGCAGCAAAACAGATCTCAGGCTTTGGTCAACTGGCAGTTCGCTTTTTATTTTACGGTACATAGAAACGTTGACTGCGAAAAAGAAAATATAGCATAAAATCACCAAGGCTATACCTCCTTTCACAAGGGGTTCGTGGAAAATAAAAAACAGCACAATGAAACCAATCAAAAAAGCGATCGAAAAACCAGTGCTGGCCAAATAGGCATACTTTAGCTTTTGAACTGGGTGCTTTGATTTCTTGACAATTTGGATCGATCCCAATACAGGCTTTTCCAGTCGCTCATGCTCCAATTTCTTCCACGCCTTCTGTAAATCCATATTACAGGTTCTTCAATTTTTTAATTAAACTTTCTTTAATCCGGTGAAGTTTTACGGCCGTGTTGTTTTTAGTCAACCCCGCAATATCAGCTATCTCCTCATTTTCGTATCCGTCCAAGTGTAATGTAATCAGCATCCGATCAACATCGCTTAGTCTTAAAATGGCAGCATATAGCGCATCAGCTTCATCATTGTGTGATTTTTCAGCAGCGATGGGCAGGCTTTCGAAGTGTTCTGTAGTAACTACCTTTGAAGGTCTGCGCTTAAAAGTAAGCACCGTATTCAAACTGACACGGTAGAGCCAAGTAGAAAATTTTGAACGCCCGTCAAACCGAGGATAGGACCGCCACGATTGAAACAAAATTTCCTGAAACAAGTCTCGCTCGTCTTCCTCATCGCGAATGTATAGCCTTATCACTTTGTGGATGATGCCTCGATTTTGCTCTACTAATGCTGTAAACTCCCGTTCGCTTACCATAAAAATGCCCTCCAAGTTAACCAACATTTTGGAGAAAGTTTTTTTGAAACGCATTTTGTGCCATAAGTATCGGCTGAGTGTTACTAATTACAAAAGGTGTTATGAAATGCCTCTTGTTTTGCGACAGTTCCGATTTACTTGGTAATGGCTTTCGAAGGATTTTAAAGTGAACTGTCGTTTGTGTAAATAGCAAGTGGGGTAAGTCACTACCTTGCTAAGGGACATAGCAATGCGTGATGGAACAAACTGGAAAGCAAATCATAACCGGTTGCCGCTGCTCATTACCTTTTCAGCATGATAATTTTCTCTACTTTGGGTTTTAAAGTAATGAGTGGATTGATGGCTATCTCTTTATGCTTTGAAACGACCTGATAATGTTTTAGCAAATGAACAATAGCCAACGTCATTTCATACATGGCGAAGCCCATACCAATACACATTCTGGGGCCAGCCCCAAAAGGATAGAAATAATTCATTGATCTCTTTCGCTGTTCACCCAAAAATCGTTCTGGCTTAAAGTCGTCTGGGTTCTCCCAATATTTTGGATTTCTGTGAAGCGCATAAAATGAAACACCAATAATCGTTTCCTTTCTTACTCTAAAACCAGCCACGGTATCGGCTTGCAGGCTTACTCTATCGGTTATCCAAGCTGGAGGATAAAGTCGCATGGACTCATTGATGACGGCATTGACATAAGTGAAATTCTGAAGTTGTTCTGTTAAAGGTAACTGCTGCTTTTCAATGTGTTTGATTTCATCCGCTATTTTCTCTTGCACTTCTGGATACATTCCTAAAAGATGCAAAGTAAAAGTAAGTGCATTGGCTGTGGTTTCATGGCCTGCAATAAATATTATTGTGATTTCGTCAATGAGTTGATTGAGTGTCATCGGCTCGCCAGTATCTTCATATCGGGTATCAAGCAGCATTTGAAGCAAATCGTCATGAGTCTCTTTTGACAATTGGCGGTCTTGTATGATTTTCTTTATGATCGCTCTATTTTCCTCCGCCAAGAGTCGATGGTGTTCAACTTGACCGCTGAGCTTAAACCACCAAGACTTGTAGGGCACTCGTATTTCCTTTACTAAAAATTCTTGTATTTTTTCAATAATATATTTTATTCTGAATAGCATTTCTGCCGATGCCGAAAGTTGGAAAAGTGATTTTGCAACAACGGTAAATGCCAACTTATTCATCAGGGGAAAAACATCCAAAGGCTGATCTACCGGGAGTTCGGTTAACTCTTGGTCAATTACCTCTCGCATCTGATTGGTCAATACGTTGAGTTTTTCTTTATGAAATGCTGGCTGTATGAGTCGTCTTTGCCTAAGCCAGAAATCGCCATTGACACTGAGTAATCCCTTGCCTATGTACTTGGACAAGTAGTCTGTTTGTATGATCGACTTTTGATAGTTCTTATGTTTTTTTTGCAGGATGTGTAGGGCTACTTCATTGTCTCGCGAAAGAATGATTCGGCTTTTATAGCCGTAACGAATTGAAAAAGTATCGCCATATTTTTCAAATGCCTGTTTATGAAAAGGAATTGGGTTTTTCAACAGGGACTCTGTTCTAAAAAAAATCTGAAAAAATGAAAGCTGAGCAGGGTATGAATATTTTTCCTTTGATTCCATAAACTATTTTAGTCCTAATGTAATCAATAATTTCTCGTGTTCTTTACCAACGAGAAAGGTGTCCGTTCTGCACCGCTGCTCGCCCTTCACGGTATGTTAAAAATACCCAGTCTTTTTCATTTTTCTCGTAAAACTTTTATTATTCGCAGAGTTTCGCCTCGGGCTCTGCGTTTGTCCCTTCCCTTGGTCAAATCCACATCTACCATCAAGGCATAGTTCTTTACTTCATAAATCCCCTGCTCGCCCATTGCATAGTATTTGGCCGAGCTGTGTACATAATCCATCGGCTGCATGGCCAAACTCCAAACGCCTCGGCATAGGTTCTCATGCATATACATCAACTCTTGCTCAATGAATTTATCGCCATAAATGTTCCTTCCAATAAAATGATGGCTCGAACACTTCATGTTGCTTGTTCCATTTTTTATCTGTTGCATTCACAAACTTGCTGATGTGGTAGAGTGTCTCCGTATCGTTTCTTGTCTTTAGTCTTACCGCAGAGTTAGGGGCGAGAATCTGCGGAGAAATAAATGCCAGAGCTTTGGATGTGTGTCGGCATGTGCGGAACTGGCATTGGTGTGGTGAGCATCGAAACGTAGTCCACGTTGCTATTCATATCTTAAGCTGTTGATCGGATTTACGTTTGCTGATTTTACGGTCTTTATGCTTATCGTCAAAGTCGTCAGCAGTACAAGGATCAAAACTGGAACTAAAAAAAGTGTTGTATCTATAGGCATTTGATACGCATATGTCTGCAACCATTTTTTAATCATTTGATAGCCTACAGGAAGTCCAATGGCACATCCAATTATTACCAACTTGACATAGTCTTTTGATAGAAGTGAAGCAATATTTAACGAAGAGGCTCCAAGTACCTTTCTTATTCCAATCTCTTTGGTTTTACGGTTAACGGTATACAATGACAATCCGAACAAACCCAAAAAGGAAACAACAACAGCCAGAAATGTCAACACGCCTACTATCATTCCAATTTGCTTGTCCGTTGAGTACTGCATGTC
>JBJTHA010000048.1:0-16971 GCA_046094265.1 Cytophagales bacterium | reverse complement strand
GTATAAAACCCAATGTTCTCCCCGTTGTTCCCCACAAGCCCATCGTTTGTGTCGCTAAGCCAAACACCTCCGTAGGCACTGTTTGATTGTATTCTCCCACCTACCCTAAAGTCAGTCGCACTTCCATCTCCCCTGCCAGCGACATCCAAAACAGCGCCAGGGCTAGCGGTGCCAATACCCACTAAACCGTTAGCGCCAATCGTCATCCGTGCCGTGTTGTTCGTTCTGAAGGACAGATCGGTATCACCAATGGTGTTGAGCACACCACTAACGGTGTTAAACTGGTTGGCTCGGATGTTCCCATTCACATGAAACCAGTCGTCAGGCGTAGTGGTGTTCAACCCAACAAAGCCGGCAAGGCGCGAACCTGAAGTTGCGCCAAGTATGGTCATCCGTGTCGCGTTATTGGTACTAAATGAAAGGTTGATGGCACTGGGCGTATTGAGTACGCCCCCTGTGAGATTAAGCCGTGTGCCGCGCAGGTTGCCGTTCACGTGCAGCAAATCGGCAGGGGCGGTGGTGCCGATGCCCACAAAACCCGCATTTGCGCCAGCGCTGAGAATCGTGAGGCGTGTACTAGTGACGGTGCCCGCCTGCGTTTGCAGCGACAGGTTGCTGGGCGTGGTGGCCATGAAATTTCCGTTGGTGGAGGATACCTGCCCGGTGGCCGCAACGGCAAGCACGGAGAGCAGGAGGGCACAGACTGATTTTTTCATTGTGTACAGGGGGTTATTTTTTTGTGGTTGGTTTTTGGTGTTCACCAAATGGGGCGTGTTTCACCATTATGTCTAAACAAATCTATAAAAATTTTATTTTTTGTAAAACCGGTTCCGCAGAAATTGATGTTGGCGTCACTCGTAAGCTAAAAAGCATGCCATAAACCCAATTCGAGCTACCCGAGTGGGCGGAACGATTCGCATAGGGTAACTTGCTATTGCCTACCCATGATAGATTTACGTTGCCGAGTTCTGTGTTGATCTGCGGAACATTGACGTTGGGTGGCTTGGTGTTCAACTGTGTGGCACATTGATGCCATTGCCCACGCTAGGCAGATTGGGGAGCTTGCTGTTGACCCTGACGGTACCGTCAGGGTTGAACAGTTCTAGTTTTTTTTCGCCTTTTTGCATGGAAGCAATTTTCTGTTGGCTTTGCAGTTTGGCCAATGTTTTTGTTTCTGAATTTCTCTACCTTTAGTTTGACGCCATCCTTTTCTGCCTGAAGACGGGCGATTTTCTTTTTGGCCTTTTGTGAAAGCGTAAAATCGATGAACAATGGCCGACAATGGTCGTGATCCGCAAAAAAGCACAGGCTAAAAAATCATTTGCCAATATGATCACTGTGATACGGCTACATTTAATGAGTTACGTTGTCTTGTTCGATTTCATCAAAGACACGTATACCGCTTGGCGAAAAAGCAGCGACCCTCCTTTGATCTCCCCGTCAGCCATCTACCCCTACACACGGCTATTTCGCCCTCCGCTTTCAAATTAAGCCGCAAGAAATTGACAAACTCATACCATATAAACAACTTTGGTGTGCGTGCGTTGGGTGCATGGAGCAGCACGAATCTTGTGGGTCTCTGTACCTCTGCCGCGCTGAACTCGAGTGAGTTGTCGCAACGAACCCATCACCTATTCTCGGTTGATGTCATACAAGCGTGACGCAAAGTCATGGAAACCAAAACGCATTGATACGCGAATGGTGGAATTGTTAAAAGTTGGAAGCAGTTGGCCTGAAAGTTGAAAGTTCAAAGTTGAAAGTTTGAACTTTCAACTTTGAACTTTTTGCTTTTTATTTTCTTCAACTCCCATCTCACCCCTAGCCGTTATAAGCTCCAGCAAACTCCTTCGCGAAATCTTCCAACTTCACTTTGCCCAAATCCGGTTTGTTTTCCCAATAATCAGCTTGTGCGGTTCCGTTTCGAAGCGCTGCGCCCAATTCAACATAACCATGTGCGATGGTTGCTGGCACTTGAGATTGCAGCATGCCTTGAAGCGATTGTTCATCAGTGAATGTGACCCAGGGAGCCGGCTTACCCGCAGCCTTTGTTATCACCTCAGCAATTTCGCTGGGGTGCCGCTCATCGCTGGCAATGTATTGAATGCTGTACCCGGTAAAGTCTAATTTTGCCAAGGCATTGCCAATCACTTCAGCAATATCGCTGGTGTGTACCAATACCAACTTCTCATCGGTATTACCAAAATTCGAACCTACAATATTCATGTTCTTCAACAGCGGGATCATACTAAACAGGTTGTAGAAGAAATAGGATGGACGAAACACCTTCACGTTTGTCCCCGTCAGGCCTTTCAGCTTTTCTTCTGCATAACCGAGCCCATCTACCGGGCCTGCGCCCTTGCGCATATGCGCACCCACACTGCTTAACAGCGTTACAAACTTTACTGCATTGGCTTCAATTGCCTGGATATAGTTGTCAGCCACTTTCTTTTGATAATCAAACCAACCACCCGTCAAAGTCCAGTTAGGCGGTATCATCAAGTAGACGGCATCTGCATTGGCGAATGATTTAGCAATAAATGCTGCATCTTCTACCGAGCCTACCAGCGCTTTGGCACGCAATGCTTCGATGTCCTTCACACGATCCTGGTTACTGGTAACAACGGATACCTGATGACCAGACGATATAAGTTGTTGAACGATTGGTTTGCTGATGTGCCCGATAGAGCCTGTGATAACATAATTCATAAGAGTGTATTGGTTTTAGTTAAAATAATACGGCTATAACACAATGGCAGCTACCAAAAGTTCGCAGGTTAAAATGTTTTAATGAAAATTTAACGAAATAAACGCTGCGTAGGTAAACCAAACGACTTCGCGCACCGTTATAAAAAGCAGTTTACAGATTTAAAATTTTATAACGAAGTGTCGCGAAGCTGATAACGCAACGTTGGCACTTCGTTATATTTACAACCAATTCAAAACCAATAACATTATGAAAAAATCGATTATTACCGTTTTCGCATTGATGGCATTTACCGTTTTTGCGCTTGCACAAAAAATGGCAAGTCCTCCAGCCAAGGCAACCGGTACCGCTGATGGTGTAACCGTTACCATCGACTATCACCAGCCCTCTGCAAAAGCCCGTAAGATTATGGGTGGCTTAGTGCCATACGGTGAGGTGTGGCGCACGGGCGCAAATGGCACAACCACGATCGATCTTGGCGCTAACGTAAAAATAGAAGGACAAGCACTTGCAAAAGGAAAATATGGTTTATACACCATTCCCGGAGAAAACGAATGGACAATCATCATTAATAAAGACATTAAATGGGGTGCGTACGACTACACGGACAAGAATGATGTGTTGCGGGTAAAGGTAAAGCCATCTAAAACAGCCTCTTTTGTTGAGACGTTTACAATCACTGTAGAAAACAACAGTGTGGTGCTGAAATGGGAGAACACGCAAGTGGCCTTCAAAATTTCAAAAGGATAAACAAATATCAAGCTGGAATAGAAAAGCCTTTGGTGACGGCCAAAGGCTTTTTTAGTGCTATAAAATTCCTAGATTCAAGCATGCAAATATTGGGGCGTTCAGACCGGGTTGATTTTCCGAAGCTTGGGCTTAAAAACATCCATGCAAAAATTGATACAGGCGCTTACACTTGCAGTTTGCATTGTTCGCGCGCGGAAGTTATTGCTGGTAAGCTCGAATTTGTATTATTGGATGAGGAGCACCCAGAGTTTACAGGGATGAAGTTTACATTCAAAAAGTTCACCAAGCGCGAAATCAAAAATTCGTTTGGCGAAGCCGAAATGAGGTACATCATCAAAACCACTATCAAAATATTTGACCGCAGGATTAGAGCAGAGTTTTCATTGAGCGACCGTGAAAAACTACGCTTTCCGGTGTTGTTAGGTAGGCGTATTTTACGAAACCGCTTTTTGATAGACGTAACAAAAAAAGATTTGTATTTTCAATCTAAATTGGCCAACCCATGAACATCGGCATTTTATCAAGAGATTCTAAGCTTTATTCGACCAGGCGTTTAAAAGAAGCAGGCGAAAAACGAGGCCACAAAGTAGAAATTATCGACCACATGAAATGCGTGCTACTCATCGAAAAGAAAAACCCGATGGTGTGGTACAACGGTCGCAAGCTCGACTATTTTGATGCCATCATCCCACGTATTGGTGCATCGGTTACGTTTTACGGAGCTGCGGTGGTTCGGCAATTTGAGATGATGAAAGTTTTTACTGCAGTGGAATCGCAGGCACTGATTCGCTCGAGAGACAAGTTACGTAGCATGCAAATCCTTTCGCGTGCGGGGTTAGGGTTGCCCAAAACAATCTTTATGGATTATTCGAAGGATACCGAAGGCGTGATTGAGGCCGTGGGGGGTGCCCCTGTCGTCATAAAATTGTTAGAGGGCACTCAGGGATTAGGAGTAGTATTAGCCGAAAACAAAAAAGCAGCTCAATCCGTCATCGAAGCATTTCATGGTGTAAAGGCGCGTATTATCATACAAGAGTTTATTAAAGAGGCCAAGGGTGCCGACATCCGAGCATTTGTGGTAAATGGCGAAGTGGTGGGCGCCATGAAACGGCAAGCGCGCGATGGAGAGTTTAGATCCAACCTGCACCGCGGAGGTCATGCTTCTGTTGTGAAGCTCGATCGCCACGAAAAACATGCAGCCATCGAGGCGGCCAAAAAACTTGGGCTCGGGGTAGCAGGTGTAGATATGCTTCCGTCAAAAAGAGGTCCGTTAATCATTGAAGTAAACTCATCCCCAGGCCTTGAAGGAATTGAGGGCGCTACCAAAGTAGATATTGGAGACAAAATCATTAAATACCTAGAGGCAAATGCGGGAAAAAAGAAAATTCAAAAGGATAAGATTAATGCATAACGGTTTCAAGATAAGCGATTTGAGAATTGATACGATAAGCATTTACTAATGGGCAAGCAAATCACTATTGCCGAGCATGAGATACGGCCAGGCGAATTCAAAGAGATTGTCATCAATATTGCGCGCCTACCCTCCCGTACACAAATTGACACACCTGTGTATGTCTATCGTGGATTAGAAGATGGTCCCGTCTTAGCACTCACGGCAGGTATGCACGGTGATGAAATCAACGGCATGGAGATCGTTAGAAGAATTATTGACTCGGGTCATTTTCGTGTAAAGCGAGGCACGGTAGTTTGTATGCCCATCATTAATGTGTATGGCTTTTTAAATTATTCGCGCGAGGTGCCTGACGGCAAAGACATCAACCGCTCGTTTCCCGGAAGCAAAAATGGCTCACTCGCATCGAGGGTTGCTTACCATCTGATGAAAGATGTAATTCCCTACATTAACTACGGCATCGACTTTCACACCGGAGGGGCCATGCGCACCAACTACCCACAGGTACGTTGTATGATGAATGATACAAAAAATGTAGAGCTAGCAGCCGCATTCAATGCACCCTTCACCATCGACTCGCCTTTTCGCCCGCACTCGCTTAGGCAATCAGCCTACAAACTTGGCAAGAATATAATCGTTTATGAAGGAGGCGAATCCATTCGGTTTGACCGATACGCGATTGAGCAAGGCATAGAAGGAACACTGCGTTTGATGAAGCATTTGAAAATGATTGACACCGCTCCAGAAGCCAAACAACAAAACAGAGTCATTTGGAGTTCATCCTGGGTGCGCGCAAAAAATGGTGGATTATTTCAGTCGCACATCAATTGTGGCGAGTTGGTGCATAAAGGGCAATGGATTGGAGAGCTAACAGACCCTTTCGGGGAGTTTAAGGAACAAATTAAAGCACCGGTAACTGGCTATGTGGTCGGTTTAAACAATAACCCAGTGGTAAATGCAGGTGACGCCCTCATGCACTTGGGTCAAGACAATGTTTGTAAGATTGGAGGGGGTGCAGAGGATTAGCGAGTTTTCCCTTCAACAATTGTAACTCGTTTTGATAACGAGACCAGTTCTTTGAGCATAATGCCCTGATCTTGTCGGAGGCTGAGAATATCTCCCTTCATTTCTGCCATTTGTATTTGAAAGTCTTTTTTCATCTCTCTCATTTCAATTTGAAAGTCGTTTTTCATCTCTCTCATTTCAACTTGAAAGTCGTTTTTCATCTCCCTCATTTCATCTTGAAAGTCATTTTTCATCCCTTTCATTTCAGCCTGAAATTCCTCACGCATCTCATTAAATCTCGCACCGTGCTCATTTGATTTGACATTCTGCTCCGCGATTGCCCTGCTCATGATCTCTACACTCCTGTCCGTCCGCTTCATTTGATCCAGAATCTGGTCTGTTTTCTGTAGGTATTCCGCTAATAACTCGATGATTCTTTCTTCTGATTTCATAGCAATCTAAATTTAGCAATAAATTCCCGCAGGCTAAAACCACGGCACCGGGCATGGTATGATCAACTTGTCTTTGGCCGGCTTGCGCGGATCGCGAGTAGACCAAGAATAACTCAGGCTGAACTCATGCGCTCCGCCACTTCCAAAACCAAGTTTCGAAATCGTGTAATCATAGCTGTAGCCAATGTTGAGTACATCCTTTGCACCACGTTTTGTAAAGCCTACCAACAAAACAATAGATTCATTATTCACAATTCCATTTACTGTTTTAAACGGCACCCCACGATACCAAGTACCGATAATAATGGGCTCAACGGTGAAGTACAACCCAACATCCATTTGATCAAACCTGCCTTGGTGTCTGTATTGTGCGGCTGGGGTTATACTTCGCTCTTGCGGACGCAGGTAAAAGCCTCGCCCTATTTGCCCAGGCGCCAAATAAAACTTCCACCCCACATGCCCAGAAAGTTTCATGGGCAAATTATCTGGTGAACCCACCAACGATTGATCGGGTTCTAGAATATGGTGGGCGGCTACGCCAAACCAGCCTCGCTGAGAATAGAGCATTCCACCAAACGATAGATCGGGGAAAAACTTCGACTGCCCGGTACTTAATCCCTCTAAAGATGGTTGACCCCTAAATTGCCCGGTGTTTGGGTCGATTTGGTCTCCAAAGGTTAGTCTCCCAAAATTGATTGAGCGATTGTAAACGCCCACCTGCACCCCCGGTCTGAAAGACAATGTTTTTGTCAGCGACAAATCGTACGCATATTGGAGACCTATGTTGATGGATTGTAATCCGAGTAGCCCTTCTTGGTCACGGTTGATGATAAACCCTACCCCACTGTTCTTACTTTCGATATAAAAATCTCCGTAGGCAGAAATAGTAGTAAAGTTGGCATCAATGGCAGGCCACTGTGTGCGGTAGTTGATACCTACCCTATTTTGGTTGGTCGATCCCGCAAAGGCCGGATTCAAGTACAGTGGCGCTGCATAGAACTGAGAAAATTGTGGGTCTTGTGCATCTACCGAAATAGTGGCTACGAGCATACACGTTGCCACCCCAACCCATCGACAACACCTCATGAAGCAAAAATTAGCATTTTTCAAGCTAGCAATTTACGATGATTGACCAGATTTAAAAAAGTGTTTGACAGACAAATAGGCGGCTTTCATCTTGTTAACGATATTTTTGAACTGATAGTGTATTTTTTATACGCTCTTCACGTTGTACATTTGAAATTGAGGAGTAAGTAATGAAGTCTAAGCAGATGAAAGTGCAGTTTATTTCAGGAGGTTATTTGAAGTTCTATTTGTCGGGTGCGTTTTTTTTGTTGTCGCTCAGTTTGTTTTCCCAAAACTTGTCGCAACACAATTGGTATTTCGGAAGTTCGCCCGATGGCATTCGCTTCAATCGCGGAAGCAACCAAGCCAAAGCTGTGACTGACCAAGCCATTCCTTTCGGGACAGGCGGCAGTGCTGTGGTTACCGATCCTGCTACCGCCAATCTGCTTTTCTACACTGACGGCAGTCGGGTATACGATGCCACGCATCGCTTGATGCCAAATGGCTCAGGCCTCGGTGCGAATACGTCTGCTAACCAACCGGTAGTGGTGTGCCCTGTACCGGGTCAGCCTAACAAGTATTTCGTATTCACCAACAATGCAAGTTTCACTACGGGTGGCTCTGTTAGTGTTAGCGTGGTAAACATGTCGACTTTGTTTGGCACTGCGTTGTTCCCATCTCCTCCTCTTGGTGACGTTGAGTCTAGTCCACCATTCCCTATTGCCAAAAATTCGGCCGTGCCTGGATTGTCAAACCGATCTGAAGGGATGATAGTGGTAGCTCACAGCAATGGCACAGATTTTTGGTTGATCACGCATCAGAATGGATCATCCAACTTTATGACCACCCAAATCACCGCGGCCTCATACTCGAGTGGAACTTTTAACACCATTGTCAACAGCATTGCGGGACCTGCAGGCGCTTTACCACTGTCCATCTCAAATTTTTCTTACAACCACAAGTTGAGGAAGTTGGCGGTGGCAACCCAAAGCCCGAACGATGACGCACAAATTTTAAATTTTGACCCGGCCACAGGCAACATGACGTTTGACCGGTACATCCTTAACACCGGGTTGCCCACGGGACAGCCTCAGTCTGTTTACGATATTCAGTGGGACATAAAAGGCGGACAATATCTTTATATCTCTCGTGTAGGCGAAGCAGGCATTAACGCAGATGTGTTGCAATACGATTACAAGAGTTCTAACCCAACCACGCCTACTACTGTGATTACTTCGCTTTATGCAGCGACCGGCACTACCCTACCGGCCAGAAGCTACGGATTGCAGTTAGCACCCGACTCCGCCATTTACCATATTTATCAAGCAACTGTTGGTGGTCCTTTTTTGATTGACAAGTTTACGAAAACCGATACGATTGCTGCTTTTGTAAAAATTACACAGCCATTTGGCACCACTAATTTTGCTGGTACACAGTTTCCATCTTTTCTTCCAAGAAGCACAGTCAACTTAACAGCAAGCTTTACCACCAGTGCTGCCCCGCGCTGCCAAAACAATCCGATTACTTTTTTTCCAACTATCACACCCAACGCAGATAGTCTGCAATGGAATTTTGGTGATGGGCAAAGTTCAAAAGCGTGGAGCCCAGTGCATAAATTTACACAAGCTCAAACATCATTTAATGTACAACTTACTGCCTTCTACCAAGGTCAGAGAGTAACCACCACCCAAGCGGTGAGCATAAATCTATTCAATTTAAAAATTCAATTGGTACAAGATACTACGGCTTGCAAATGTGAATTGCCAGTGAATTTAAAGGGAACTTCATCTGATCCAAAAAAAGACTGCCCATCAATCAATCCTTTTTCAGTAACCGTCAAGGTAACACAGGGAAATGCTACAAGTTACTCTTGGTCGGACCTAAAAACCAAGATAGCAACTTTCAAACCCGATTCGGCTGGTTATTATTATGTGACCGTATCTGATGGGACCTGCTCGATTTATGCAGGGGTGAATGTAAAAGAGTACGGCTTGCAAGATCAGCGAAGTAACATTTGGTACTTTGGTAACAAGGCTGGAATTGATTTTAACAAAGCGCCCCCTGTAGCACTTAATAATAGTGCCATGAATGCCCCCGCGGGTTGCGCGATTGTATGTGACCGAAACGGGAGAACAATATTTTATACCGATGGCAAAAACGTGTATGACAAAACGAACACATTAATCGATACGGGTATTGGGGGTGACCCTACTTCAACACAATCCTCCCTCATTGTATCGGTACCGGGCGATGAGACGATTTACTACATATTCACGACCCAAGAAATTACGGGCACTTCGCTTTTTGAACTTCGGTATTCAATTTTTGATTTGAAACAGAATGGTGGCAACGGACGGGTGACGGAAAAAAATGTGTTACTTTTTTCTAAGAGCACAGAGCGCATTACTTCAAACGGCCGATGGCTGGTGGCTCACGAGTACGGCAACAGCACGTTCCGCACGTACCGAATTACCAATCAGGGTATCGGCCCCGCGGTGTATTCTGATATCGGCTCCGTTCATTCATTTGGATCTGTTGCCAATGGGAAAGGCTACATGAAGTTAGGGCCGCGAAGCAATTTGGCAGTAGCACTTTCCACACCAGGCACTAGCAATATTTTAGAATTATTTCAATTGAACGACACCACCGGTGTTTTGCGTAATTACAGAAAAGTAGACATGAATCAGCCCAACGGCCAAGTGTATGGAATCGAGTTCTCTCCGGGTGGAAGAAAGTTGTTTGCAACTGTCAAGGGCGGTCCCTCTCCTTCTGAATTATTTGAATATTCTATTGACTCGCTGGAGCGCGTCAGGTTCAAACAAAAAGTGAGCAAACCGAATGAACTGGGTGCGTTGCAGGTAGGGCCCGATGGACAGATTTATATGGCATATAATGATGCCGGTGCGAACAATGCATTGGGAAATTTTCAGGCAAATGAAGACACCACACGATTGACCGCTTTGGGCACTATTACAGGCTTTGCATTAGCGGCTGGCACCAACAGCAGGCTGGGTTTACCGAACTTTGTACAGCAACGGGGCAATGGCTTTGGCGGTCCGAGTTTCACATTCACCGGCATTTGCTTGGGTGACACCACGAAGTTCAATGGCACACCAACCGATGCCATTGATCAATTTCAGTGGGCATTTGGGGATGGTGCCGGAAGCACCGTTTCTGCACCCAACCATGTTTACGCTGCGCCAGGCACCTACACCGTTTCCATGCGGCTGACTAACCGCTGCGGATTAGACACTACGCTCGTGCGCAAAGTAACAATCAATCCGCCCGCACCGCGACCCACGATACCACTAGCGATCTCATTGTGCAACGGGCCACTTGTACTAGATGCGGGCCCGGCATCCCGTTATGCATGGAACACGGGCGCATCCTCACGAACGATCAACGTCAATAATGTAGGACGCTATACCGTAAGCACTGTTGACGCCAATGGGTGCGCAGCAAACGCAGCTACCATTGTTGCTAACAATCGCCCGGTGTTGAACCTTGGGCCGCCCACGGAAGTCTGCCAGAATAATTCGGTTGCCAACTTAGATGCCCAGAATATTGGCTTGAACTACCTATGGACGCTTAATGGAGCGCCCAATGGCAACACATCACAGACGCAAACTGTTGACACAACGACCCCCGCAGTTCTTACTTACGGTGTTACCGTTACGGATCCCATTACCAATTGCGTAGCTACTGCAAACCGAACGATAACAGTTAAAGTTTCTCCATCTTTCACTTTGTCAGGTGTAAAGCCTACGTGCGGGGCCGCGAACGGCTCGCTCACGGTTACGCTCAATGCCACCACACCAACGGGCGGCCCGTACTCTTATTTTGTTTCAGGGCCATCTTTTAACCAAACTGGTATTGATCAAACTGCGCCTGCTACATTAGGGCCTTTCGCGGGACGGGTGTCAGGAACGTATTCGGGAATCGTAACTGATCAAGTATCAGGCTGTACGATCTCAAATGCATTTGGCTTGCCCGATGCTGACGTTACATTTTCTATCGGGGCATCAACTGTTCTGTGCGATGTCACCCGAGTAACCGTTTCTGGTGTTGCTGTTGTACCCCTGAGATACAGCGTGCAAGCTCAAACCGGTTCGTTTAGCACAACGCGCACGTCTTCAAATGTTTCTGAAGACTTCCCATTATCGCCAGGGATATATGTGATTACGATACAGGATAATAATGGAACGGGTTGTACTGCCTCATTAACTCATACTGTTCCGTTGTCCAGCTTACCCACAGTAAACATTAGCCCAGATCTGTGCGGCATCGGTAATGGGGTACCCAACTTACAAGCCTCACCAATACCAGCAACTGGGGTTACGCAGTTCGACTGGATTTTCCCAAATGGAGCAACGCAATCAACCCCTAGTTCTAGACTAGACCTCACCGGTCCAAATGCTACTTCTGGACTTTACACTTCAACTTTAACTTTGGCTTCTGGATGTCGAATCACTGGTACATTAACCGTAAATTTAACGGCTGCATTCACGCCTTCCATTACTCAAACTCCAGCCGATGGTTGCGCAACTCAGGCACTAATTACCGTGACACCATCAACTGGAAGTTACAACTATCGCTGGTATGTTAATGGTGTGCCTACCAACCTAGGTGGCGGTCAAATAAGCGTGTCACTACCGGACAACAACATACCCTTGAGCGTAGATGTTGTGGAAAGCATCAACGGTTGCGTCAAAAACGCAAACATAACACCAAGAGTATTCGGCCCCGTTGACGCCACGCTCACTGCTACCCAAGCGTGTGATGACGGAAAGGATTTTACGCTCACTGCAGGCACTAGCACCGCGGGTAGCACTTACTCTTGGTTTTTTAACAACAGCACTTCCCCGATTGCCAACGCCACGGGTGCCACGCTCACGCAAAACAACGCAGGCACCTACCGAGTGAGGGTTTCCAAAGCATCGTGTTTTGCCGATGCAACTATTCAAATCATTAAAGCACCAATACCGCTTGGGCAACTGATCGATCGGGCGATAATTTGTGCTGACCGCGATAATTTAGATCCGGCAACCAATCAGATAGACTTAAACCCCGGCCGATTTGTATCCTACAATTGTTTCAAGGATGGAAACACATTGGGCTATACCAATCAAATCTTTACCGCTGGCAGCGGAGGATTGTACCGCGTTGACCTTACGAATTCATTTGGTTGTATCAATTCGGATGAGACTGAGGTATTAAACGAGTGTGTTCCTAAAATTGTGGGCCCGAATGCGTTCCGCCCAGGCAGTAATGTACAATATACCACGCGATTGGGAACGTACTCTAATCGAGAGTTTTTTGTATATAGTTTCTTTGTGACCGACAACTTTGAAGTAGCGATCTACAACCGCTGGGGCGAATTGGTATTTCAATCGAAAGATCGTGGCTTTAAATGGAATGGTGGCTACGATAACAATCCGAGTCAACCTTTACCCGGGGGTACTTACACCTATGTAATTCGGTATGAAAGCTCGTTCCGCCCACAAGATGGTGTAAAAGAGCAACGAGGTGGCGTGGTGTTGCTGCGCTAACTCCTTCATTTGGGGTATTTGTGATGTTTTGATAGTTTTAACCGCTGAAGTTACCTATCGTGAACCGAGTAAGAAAACTAAAAAATTATGAAAAAGTCTTTTATCGCACTATCCATGCTGATTATCATTTTTCAATTGGTAGTTGCCGCCCCGCCCCAGTTATTCAACACTTCATTAACAGTAACAGTGCGCGATGAGACGGGGAACACCGTAGCGGGTGCATTTGTTAAGCTATTTGAAAACGAAGAAAGCTACAACCAAGAAAAAAATGCAGTAGCCGAGGGAACCGCGGATGCAAAAGGTGTTTTTCGTTTCAAGAAGTTGAAGCCCATTGCCTACTTTATTTTGGTAAAAAAAGATGACAAGGACAATAGTGGCGGAGGCGAAAAAATTGGAAAATTGGAGGAAGGAAAATTTAACAAAGTGACCGTTGTAATCCAATGATTGACAGGCATCAACTTGTACAAGTACTCAACCAATACAAACCGAGCCAAGAAGAATTCAAATTTATACCCCAGCTCTTGCTGCTGTTGAAACAACCAGATGCGTTTTTGCGCACACATCTGCCCGGTCATATTACAGGCTCTGCGTGGATCGTAAACGAAGGATATACACAGGCGCTACTGGTACACCACGCAAAATTGAACAAATGGGTTCAGCCGGGCGGCCATGCCGATGGTGTAGAAGATGTATTTTCTGTGGCATTGCGCGAAGCGCAAGAGGAAACGGGAATTACTCATTTCTTTGCAGATCAAGAAATTTATGATATCGACATACATTTGATACCCGCGCGAAAAGAATTTCCAGCACACTACCATTACGATGTACGCTATCTTCTCGTGGCGAAAGACGGCCAATCAGTTGTAGTAAGCGATGAATCGCACGAGGTGCGTTGGTTTGACTTTGATCAAATCAAAAATAGGACCAACGAAAGATCGGTACTGCGCATGGTAGAAAAAATACAGCAGCACAAACTGCATCAGCAAACCTAACTGACACAATTAGTGGCTACCATTAGTTCAGCTATCCGACCTGCCATTTCTTTTTTGCAACGTGGCGAATTGGTTGCCATCCCGACAGAAACGGTGTACGGGTTAGCGGGAAATGCACTGCGCGGTGATGCCGTTGCCAAGATTTTTTCGGTTAAGGATCGGCCATTTTTCGATCCATTAATCATCCATGTAGCCGACATCGTTTCGCTCCAACGATGGACTTTGTCTGTTCCGGATAAAGCAGAGATTCTTGCTAAACAATTTTGGCCCGGTCCGCTCACTTTGTTGCTACCCAGAAACAATATGATCCCTGATTTGGTAACAGCCGGCCTGGAAACGGTGGGTATTCGCTGTCCGGATCATTTACTGACACGCCAATTGCTGCGCGCGTTGCCTTTTCCTTTAGCTGCACCTAGTGCTAATCCGTTTGGATATATCAGTCCAACCACACCAACTCATGTACAAGATCAGCTCGGCACTAAAATCCCTTACATAATAGATGGCGGTGAATGCAAAGTGGGTATTGAGTCTACCATTGTAGGTTTTGATGGATCCCAAGTTGTTGTGTACCGCCTGGGCGGTTTGAGTTTAGAAAAGTTAGAGGATGCCATTGGCTCTGTAGAAGTGCGCTTGAACACATCGTCAAACCCCGTGGCGCCCGGACTATTGCACAGCCACTATGCGCCCCGCAAAAGGCTTTTACTCGGCAACCTTGACACTTTGATTGCAGAGCACGGTTCATCGGCTGCCGTGCTTGCCTACCAAACAAAGAGAAATTTGATTGACAATAGACGGCAAAGGATACTTACACCATCGGGCAACTTGGCGGAAGCTGCACAAAACCTTTTTGGCATGCTGCGCGCACTTGATCAAACAGATGCCTCCATTATTTTGGCAGAACCTGTTCCCGAAATCGATTTAGGTCGTGCTATTAACGACCGCTTGAGGCGTGCCGCTGCAGGCTAAAAATTAATTGCGGTCGCACATCATTCATCTGGTGTTTTGGTGTAATTTGTAAGCATAATTTTTTCAACGCAGTTCGAATGAAGAAGCTATTGGTATTGACGGGTGGTGGAGACTGCCCTGGTTTAAATGCGGTAATCCGAGGAATCGCTAAGAGAATCCGCAAAGAAAAAGACTGGGAGGTGTATGGAAGCAAAGAAGCTTTCAATGGTGTATTTAGTAACCCGCCCGAATTGATAAAGCTGACACGATCAAAAACTGCAGGCATTCATGTGCGGGGTGGCACGATTTTAAAAACCACCAACAAAGGCAACCCAATTAACTTTGCGGTGAAGCAACCCGATGGCTCGGTGAAATTTGTTGACCGATCCGATGAGTTGATCAAGCGCATCAAAGATCTAGGTTTTGATGCTATGATTAACATAGGGGGCGATGGCTCTCAAAAAATTTCGCAGGCTTTGTTCAAAAAAGGGCTTAACGTCATTGGTGTACCCAAAACAATCGACAACGATTTATCGGCCACCGATATGACATTTGGCTTTCAAACCGCGGTGCAAATTGCTACCGATAGTTTTGATAAATTGGTGACCACTGCCGAAAGCCACGATCGTGTGATGATAATGGAAGTGATGGGGCGCGATGCCGGATGGATCGCACTGCACACCGCCATTGCCGGGGGCGCAGAGATTTGCCTGATACCCGAGATCCCATATGATATCCATAAGTTAGTGAGAAGAATCCAGTCTCGTTATAAGAATGGGCACGGGTTTGTAAATATTGTTATCTCAGAAGGCGTCAAGCCAAAAGACGGAACAATCACTTCTTCACAAGGCTCGCAAGGATCAGAACATGTGCGATTGGGTGGCGTGGCCTTTCAACTATCAAAGCAATTGAAAGAGGCTGGCTGCACAGCAGAAATACGCGAAACCGTGCTGGGTCATGTGCAACGTGGCGGCAGTCCAACAGCATTTGACCGAGTATTGGCCACCGTTTTTGGCGTGCATGCTGCTGAGTTATTGCTCCAGCAGAAGTTTGGCAGAATGGTGACGCTTAAAAACAATGTCGTTTCCTCGGTAACATTAGAAGAAGCCACAGCCAATTACAACTTCGTTTCGAAAGATGGCTACCTAGTGAAAGCAGCAAGGGGGCTTGGCATCAGCTTTGGAGACTGATGATTCACCGATTTAAAAAAAATTGAAAATGAAACAGAAATATGCCTAAGTCTTACTATGATCCTACTTTTAACTCCGAACATCCAGCCTTCTAACATCTAACCTCTAACTTTCATCTTCTTTCTATGATAACAATCAATCATCTTAACTTCAATACTAAGCGTGCCTTGATTAGAGTAGATTTTAACGTGCCGCTCGACAAGTCATTCAATGTAACGGACGACAACCGCATTCGCGCCACTATTCCGACCCTGAAAAAGATATTGAAGGATGGTGGCAGTTGCATATTGATGTCGCACTTGGGACGACCCAAGGAAGGACCAGAAGACAAATATTCACTGCGGCACACCATCAAAACTACGGAAGCTTTGTTAGGCGTACACGTTAAGTTTGCGGGTGACTGCATAGGTGATGAAGCGTACCAACTATCCGCAAGCCTCAAACCGGGCGAAGTATTACTGCTTGAAAATTTACGTTTCTACAAACAAGAGGAAAAAGGTGATGTGGGATTCGCGGAAAAGCTATCGAAACATGGCGATGTGTACGTGAATGATGCCTTCGGCACCGCCCACCGTGCCCATGCGTCTACCACCATTGTGGCACAATTCTTCAAAGAAAAAGCTGCGGGGTATGTAATGGCTGCAGAGTTAGCAAATGCCGAGAAGGTATTGGAAAATGCCGTAAAACCTTTCACTGCCATTATGGGTGGAGCGAAAATATCTGACAAGATTTTGATTATCGAAAAACTCCTTGACAAGGTTGACCACCTCATCATTGGTGGTGGCATGGCCTATACATTTTTCAAAGCCTTGGGCGGCAACATCGGTAACTCGCTGGTGGAAGCTGACAAGCTTGACCTAGCAAAAGAGCTGATACAAAAAGCAAAATCAAAAGGTGTTGAGTTGCAT
>JBJTHA010000047.1:0-2634 GCA_046094265.1 Cytophagales bacterium | reverse complement strand
CCACCCGTCAATTTTCCCAAGCAACTAATCTTCCGTTTGCTTACATTCACATTCTAATTCTTATCACCATGGCAACGTATCAATTGCAAATCAATGGAAAGACATTACAGGCCGATGTAGAACCCGATACCCCGCTACTGTGGGTGTTGCGCGATTCGCTGGGCTTACTCGGCACGAAGTATGGTTGTGGCATCGGGCAGTGCGGTGCTTGCACCGTACACATCAACGGCACTGCGGTGCGCTCGTGCTCGTTGCCGGTGTCGGCCATTGGCACTAAAAAAGTGACCACGATTGAAGGGCTTTCGGAAAAAGGTACTCACCCCGTGCAGCAGGCGTGGGACGAAGTGGATGTGGCGCAGTGTGGGTATTGTCAAGCCGGACAAATCATGACGGCTGCCGCGTTGCTGGCCAAAAACCCAAAGCCATCTTCAGAGCAAATTGACACGGCCATGAATGCGAATCTTTGTAGGTGTGGCACCTATCACCGCATCCGCGAGGCTGTGGTAGTGGCATCGAATAAGATGACGAAATAAATTTTAAAAAAAGATTCTTCGGTCGTGCCTCCCTCAGAATTGCATTTAACTTTTGATGGGGTGCGGCTCTAAATAAAAAAATATGGAAACAATTGAAAAAACCAGCAGGCGGAATTTTTTGAAAATAGCCGCACTCTCGAGTGGCGGATTGGTACTGGGCTTCCATTGGAGCGACAGTGCCGCTGCAACTTTCAAGGTTGTGAAAGATGAAGCAATGCTGAGCGAGCACAACTTCAATAGCTATTTGTCTATCTCCACAGACGACATCATCACAATATTTTCGCCCAACCCCGAGTTGGGGCAAAACATCAAAACTTCATTCCCGATGATTGTGGCCGAAGAGTTAGATGCCGATTGGAGCAAGGTGAAAGTGTTACAAGCCGCGCTTGACACCAAAAAATACGAGCGACAATTGACGGGCGGCAGCGGTGCCATTCCACATTCTTGGGAACGCTTGCGCAAAGCAGGTGCCACGGCCAGACATTTGCTGGTGGAAGCGGCTGCGAAAAAATGGAATGTTGCTTCTTCAGCATTGGTGACGGAAAATGGAAGAGTCATTGACAAAGCAAATAATCGTTCACTCAGCTTCGGAGAGTTGGTGACGGATGCGGCTACGATTGCTGTACCTGCTGATGTGAAACTGAAAGACAAAAAGGATTTCAAAATCATTGGCAAGGCGATAAAGAATGTAGAGAACGAGGCCATCTTCACGGGCAAGCCGTTGTTCGGTTTGGATTTTTATCGAGAGGGTATGTTGCACGCCATGGTTCAGCGACCCGTTGGATTTGGCATGAAAATAAAATCGGTGGATAGTGCGGCTGCGAAGGCTGTGCCGGGCATCATCGATGTCGTGCAATTCAAAAACAATGTGGCTGTGGTCGGCAAATCTACCTGGCAAATCATTAAAGCACGCAAACTACTGAAAGTTGAGTACGAACCTGAAGGCACTGTTGAAAGCACTGCCGACCACGACAGACTGTTCAAAGAGTTGCTGAATAGCAAAGAGGCCACGGTGCGCAGAAAAGATGGCGATATGGAGGCTGCTTTTAAGACGGCCGCAAAGGTAATCTCGAAGGAATATCAATGTCCCTTCATTCCGCACAATCCGCTGGAGCCCATGAACTTTTTTGCGGATGTGCGACCGGATGGTGTAGAGCTAATCGGCCCCACACAAACACCCGACCGCGCACGCGGTGAAGTGGCGAAGCTTTTGAACATTGACCCCGAAAAAATCACCGTAGAAATTACCCGATTGGGTGGCGGCTTTGGCAGAAGGTTGTACACAGATTATGTTTTGGAGGCAGCCGAGCTTTCCAGCATTTTAAAAGCACCTGTAAAAGTTACCTGGCTGCGTGAAGATGACATGAGCGGTGGTACGTATCGCCCCGCGGTGCGCTATCGGTTTGAAGCAGCTTTGGATGCCAGTGGAAATTTGATTGGATATAAGTTGAGAGGTGTGGGCATGAACTCCGGCAACCCAACGCGCGAGGATAACTTTCCTTCGGGAGCGGTAGAGAATTTATTGATTGACTCTGTGGAACATAAGTCGAGCATCACCACCGGTGCATGGCGTGCGCCCATCACCAATTTTTTGGCGTATGCAGAGCAAGCTTTTTTAGATGAAGTGGCGATGTAAGTCAAACAAGACCCTGTTCAGTTTCGCCTAAACCTTTGGGAGAAAGCAAAAAAATCACCCACTGGTGCAATTAAGTACGACATCGACCGGATGAAAGCAGTGATTGAATTGGCTACTGAAAAAGCAAGCTGGGGCAAAAAGAAAAATGTGGCGCAGGGGTTCAGTGTTTATTTCTCGCATCGCTCGTATGTGGCGCAAGTGGCAGAAGTTGAAATGAAAAACGGAAAACCTACACTGCAAAAAATCACCGCAGCTGCCGATTGTGGCGTGGTGGTAAACCTGAGCGGTGCCATGCAACAAGTGCGCGGTGGCATTGTGGATGGACTCGGTCATGCCTTCTACGGAAACCTCACCTTCAAAAATGGTGAACCCGAGCAAAAGAATTTCAATACCTATCGGTTAATTCGGTTGAAGGAGGTTCCTGAGATTGATGTACACTTTGTGAACAACGGCATTGACCCAACC
>JBJTHA010000046.1:0-7816 GCA_046094265.1 Cytophagales bacterium | reverse complement strand
ATCCATACGCGTTGAAGTTCTTCTTCTTTCATCAACAAATCTTCGCGTCTCGTTCCAGAGGCAGGCACATCAATCGCAGGATAAACCCTACGGTTAGAAAGCTTGCGGTCAAGCTGCAATTCCATGTTACCCGTTCCTTTAAATTCTTCGAAGATTACCTCATCCATCTTCGAGCCGGTATCAATCAATGCAGTGGCAATGATGGTGAGCGAGCCACCATTTTCAATTTTACGGGCTGCTCCAAAGAAACGCTTCGGCTTGTGCAGCGCGTTGGCATCCACACCACCGGATAATATCTTACCGGATGAAGGTACCACCGTATTGTAAGCACGCGCCAAGCGGGTTATCGAATCCAACAGAATCACTACATCGTGGCCACACTCAGTCATGCGTTTTGCTTTTTCTAAAACGATGGAAGCAACCTTTACGTGGCGCTCAGCTTGCTCGTCAAACGTAGAAGCTATTACTTCTGCCCTTACGCTGCGCGCCATGTCTGTAACTTCTTCAGGACGTTCGTCAATCAAAAGCACAATCAAATAAACTTCCGGATGGTTCTCGGCAATGGCGTTGGCGATGTTCTTCAGCAACACTGTTTTACCAGTTTTGGGTTGCGCCACAATCATGCCGCGTTGACCTTTGCCAATGGGCGAAAACAAATCCAAAATACGCGTGGACATGTTGTCTGGCGTAGTGCTCAACTTTAGCTTCTGTTCAGGGAAAAGTGGAGTCAAATATTCAAACGCCACGCGGTCGCGGATCTCTTCGGTTGTTTTGCCGTTTACGCTGTCTACCTTCAACAGCGCAAAGTATTTCTCGCCTTCCTTAGGTGGACGAATTTGGCCTTTCACCGTATCGCCTACTTTTAAGCCAAACAATTTGATTTGGGAAGGTGATACATAAATATCATCGGGGCTGGCAAGGTAGTTGTAATCAGATGATCGCAAGAAGCCGTAGCCATCTTGCATGATTTCCAAAACGCCCTCGTTAGACACTACACCGTCAAAATCCTTCACCATGCTCTCGCGCTTGGGCTGCTGTTGGTTCTGATTTTGGTTTTGATTTTGGTTTTGATTTGGTGGTTGTTGGCGTGGCTCGTTGCTCTCGTTAACCACCGCGGGCGTTTCTTCCTGTGTAGCAGTTTCCTCAAACTTGGTAAGGTTACTGTCTATTTCGAAGTCCAAATCTTTAATAAGCTCATCGCTGGATTTTTCCACTGATGGGGGTGCAGGCACAGGTGTGGGGGTAATAGCCGGGGCAACATTCTCGCGCCTGCGAGGGCGCATCTTGCGCTCAGGTTCGGTACCTTCTTTTTTGTCAGCACCTTCTTTTTTATTGGGCGCATCGCCCATCACAGCTTGTTGGTCTAAGATTTTATAAACCAATTCCTGCTTGCCTAATTTTTTGGCATTGATGCCCATGCCTTCGGCAATTTCTTTTAGCTCAGAAATGAGCATGACATTGAGGTTGTCAATAGTGTACATGTAAACGAATTAGATAGGTTAAATAAAAATGTGTTTTAGTAATTGCTGATACCAGCGGGAAACAATTGCATTGTAAAGACTATTTGACCAAAAAGAAAAATTGAAATTTATTGAATTGATTGGCCGATAGTAGCCAGATTGATGCTGCAAGTATAAAGCAAAATTTGAATAGTATCAAATGGCCACCGAAAATTATTGGCTATTTTTGACGCCCTAAAAGGAATACGAACATGTTGCAGTTGCAGAATTTAAGAGATAACACAAAAGCCGTACTAGCAGGGTTGGCTAAACGTAATTTGAAAGAGGCTGAAGAATGGGTGAACAAAGCCTTGGAACTGGACAAACAAAAGCGCGCCATACAAACCGATACACAAGAGCGCGAAACCAAGTTGAATGCCGACTCCAAAAAAATTGGGGAGCTAATGAAAAGCGGCAAGACTGACGAAGCAAGTTCTTTGCGCAGCCTGGTAGCACAAGAAAAGGAAATCATCAAAGCGAACACCAGTCGATTAGAAGCCGTTGACAAAGAATTGACGCAGGTATTGTACAAGTTGCCAAACGTGCCCGCAGAGCGCGTACCCGCAGGCAAAACACCCGAAGACAACAAGGTAGAGCATACGTGGGGAACAGTACCCAAGCTGCCTGACGGTGCATTGCCCCACTGGGAGCTCATTAGAAAATATGACATCATTGACTTTGAGTTAGGCGTAAAAATTTCTGGCGCGGGTTTCCCTGTTTACAAAGGCAAGGGCGCCAAACTGCAACGTGCACTTATCAACTTCTTTTTAAACGAAGCGGAAAAAGCAGGCTATATTGAAATGCAGCCGCCCATAGTGGTGAATGAAGACTCCGGCTATGGCACAGGCCAGCTGCCCGACAAAGAAGGGCAGATGTATTTTGTAAATGCTGACGGCCTGTATTTGATACCCACCGCAGAAGTGCCCATCACCAACCTTTACCGCGATGTGATTCTAACCGAAGCAGAGTTGCCGGTAAAAAATGTAGGCTATACACCTTGCTTCCGCAGAGAGGCGGGCAGTTGGGGCGCGCACGTGCGCGGGCTCAACCGCTTGCACCAATTCGACAAAGTAGAAATAGTGCAAATAACGAAGCCCGAAGATTCTTATAAAACGTTGGAGGAGATGTGCCTGCATGTGCAAGGGTTATTAGAAAAACTAGAGTTGCCCTATCGAAAACTATTATTGTGCGGTGGCGACATGGGCTTTAACTCTGCCTTGACGTATGATATGGAAGTGTTTTCTGCTGCGCAGCAGCGCTGGTTAGAAGTTAGCTCGGTGAGCAACTTTGAAACCTATCAGGCCAACCGCCTGAAGTTGCGTTACAAAAACAAAGAAGGTAAAACACAATTGTTGCATACGCTCAACGGCAGCGCGTTGGCGCTGCCGCGGATTGTGGCTGCGATTTTGGAGAACAACCAAACACCTGAAGGAATTAGGATTCCAAAAGTCTTGGTGCCGTGGACGGGATTTGAAAAGATTGGATGAAACCCCTCACCCGTATAACTCTTATCAAATTGCAGAAGTCGTCTAACCCCTCTCCCTAGGGAGAGGGGAACGCAATCGTCACGTTGGAATGAAAAGGTTTTTGGGGTGAGGGTTCACTTAACTCTGTTTTGAAGCCGGTCTAAACTTATCGATTAACAACTTCCCCACCATCACCGCCAGCACCACAGTTGCAATGCGTGCGGCATCGGCTATCAGCTGAAAATCGGTACCTACACGCTTGCTGTAAATGCCAAAGCAAGCCCAAATCAGAATAATCAAAAAAGCCGGCTCTTTAAATCGATAGGCAATAAACAATCCAAGCGTAGCAGCAATTCCAATCATCAGCACCGTCCAGGTTTCGGGCGAGAGAAACCCACCGTCCCATTTCCAATCCAACAGCAAACAAGAAACATTTGCAATGGTAGCCACGCAAATCCACGAGAGGTAAAATAAAAATGGAAGCTTCAAACAGATAAACTCACCAATGCCTTTCATTGGCTGGCGTTGCAGCAGCAAAAAAATCCGCGTAAGCGAAAACAGCAGTAACAGCATGATGACCACCGATGCAAGCGTGAATAAATGATGCCACACCAAAATCCAACTGGCATTGGCCACGCACGAAAGCCAAAACCATAGGGAGAGCTCGGTGAAATACGGCTCGCGCAGCAACCAAAATTGGTAGATAGAAAAAGTAATCAGCAACAAATAAATGGCGCTCCACACCGAAAACGTGAAACCCGCAGGCGTAAACAAACTTGGGTATAAATCTGAAATGGCGCCCGTACTCATGCCGTTGATGGGTAACGTGACTGCCAGCGTGTTGACTACAATTACAACTATCAGGCAAACTAAGTTAATCCAAGAAAAAAGTTTAAGGCGTGTCATGTTAGCGAAGGTAGTCAAAAAAAGATACCGCTTGCACACTGGGGGTTGGTTCGCGCACAACAATTTTCTACTTTAGAGAATTAATTTCCCTGTAATGAAAAAATTAATCATACTCGCTTTGGTGATTGCGGCCTGTTCGCAAGCCAAAAAATCAGAAGTATCAAAATACCCTGTTACTGAAAAAGGCAACGTGGTGGACACCCTCTTTGGTGTGCCGGTGGCAGACCCCTATCGCTGGTTAGAAAATGACACTGCACAACAAACAGCCAAATGGGTGGCAGCTCAAAACGAAGTAACCTTTGGCTATCTCAAAAATATCCCTTTCCGCGATGCGATTCGGAAGAGATTGGATGAAGTGCAAAACTACGAGCGCCTGTCGGCACCGCACCGAGAGGGCGACTACATCTACTATTCTAAAAACAGTGGCCTTCAAAACCACAATGTGCAGTATCGCAAAAAAGGTGAAAATGGTGCTGAGGAAGTTTTTTTGGACCCCAACACTTTTTCAAAAGATGGCACGACTGCCTTGGGCGGAATGTTCTTTAGCAAAGACGGCTCGCTGCTGGCGATTTTGATTCAAGAAGGCGGCTCCGATTGGCGCAAGGCTGTAGTGATGAAAGCCGAAGACAAGTCGGTGATTGGGGATACGCTTATCAATCTGAAGTTTACCGGCATCACATGGAAAGGCAACGAAGGTTTTTATTATAGCAGCTACGACAAACCCATGGGTTCTGAGCTGTCTGCGAAAACACAATACCACAAAGTATATTTCCACAAATTGGGCACCCCTCAATCTGCAGATGCCATGATTTTCGGTGGTGAGAAAACACCTAGACGCTACATTGGCGCAGGGCTTACGGAAGACGAACGCTTCTTGATTATCTCGGCCGCTGTAAGCACCACTGGGAATGAATTGTATGTGCAAGACCTGAAAGATCCGAAAGGAAAACTGGTGACGCTGGTCGGCAATTTTGACAACAACCATAACGTGATTGACAATGATGGCACCCGCTTGTTGATTCAAACCAATTTGAATGCACCTAACGACCGCATTGTGGAGGTTGATTTCTCAAAACCCACCGTTGAGAATTGGAAAGACATTGTGCCAGAAACAGGCAACGCCATGCAGGGCGTTTCAACTGCTAACAAGAAAATGTTTGTTAACTACCTGAAAGACGCCAGCACATTGGTAAAACAATTTGACTACACCGGAAAACTGGAACGCGATGTGGAGTTGCCTGGCATCGGCTCGGCTGGCGGATTTGGTGGCCGAGTAGATGAAAAAGAAGTTTACTATTTCTTCACTTCTTTTACCACGCCTACTTCTATCTACAAGTACGACATCGCCAGTGGCAAATCAAATTTGTATGCGCAACCCAAAGTTGATTTTGACCCAACCGCTTACGAAACGAAGCAAGTTTTCTACACCAGCAAAGACGGAACAAAAGTACCGATGTTTATTGTGCACAAAAAAGGTCTGGAACTGAATGGCAAAAACCCCACCTGGTTGTATGCGTATGGCGGTTTCGGTGTTAGCTTAACGCCCTCGTTCAGCACAGCGCGCATTGTGTGGTTGGAAAATGGTGGCGTGTTTGCACAGCCCAACTTGCGCGGTGGCGGTGAGTATGGCGAAAAGTGGCATGACGCAGGCAGGCAGATGAACAAGCAAAATGTGTTTGACGATTTCATTGCCGCGGGCGAGTTTCTCATCAAAGAAAAGTATACTTCCAGCAATCACCTGGCAATTGTGGGAGGCTCTAACGGTGGCCTGCTGGTAGGAGCTACGATGACGCAGCGCCCTGACCTCGCAAAAGTGGCATTGCCCGCGGTGGGCGTGATGGACATGCTGCGCTACCACAAATTTACGGCTGGAGCCGGATGGGCTTACGACTACGGCACCGCAGACGACTCAAAAGAAATGATGGAGTACATCAAGAAATATTCACCGGTCCATGCACTGAAACCCGGTACCAAATACCCGGCCACATTGGTGACCACTGCCGACCATGACGACCGCGTGGTGCCTGCGCACTCATTTAAGTTTGCCGCCACACTGCAAGAAAGTAATGTGGGCGACAACCCCCAACTCATCCGCATCGACACCAAATCTGGGCACGGTTCTTCCAATCTATCAAAAGCATTAGATGCAACAGCAGACCAATTTGCCTTCACTTGGTACAACATGGGCGTGATGCCGCCATTGGTGAAGAAGAACATGTGATCCACAAAAAGATGCCCTACACACGAAGGCATGACCATGAGGGCTATGCCATGCCTGCGTACCGAAATGCCGCTATGGCATGCGGGCATGTGACCTTCACGAAATAATCAGTAAGACGTGAAATTATTTGCAATGACCATTCTGCCCGCGGGGGTGACGAATCCTGACAATACCGTCAGGATTATCAGGATAAAACTCCTACGAGCCTGATGCGAGTGTAGCAGTCATCAGACCTGACATGGAAAATAATCTAAAATCCTTCGACAACAATAGTACCCAATCCCTTCATTTTCAAGCGCCCGCAAGAAGTGCAAGAAAGTTTACTGACTTTTTTGTGATACATTTTGTGTGGTCATTTCAACGAAACCCGCAATATTTTTCTTTCAAACACTACCCCCACAAATAAATCATTTTTGTAGTGCACCGCTATTGATGAGCCCGAAAGCTGCTTTCCATCGTCTAAATAGATTTGTTCAACCGTGTAACTCTTATTGTCCTTGGCAGGAATCAATTTCAATACTTCGGATGGGGACTTTTTAGTTGAATCACCGGCATGGGCGACAAAACTCAATAATTTCGGATGCGCTGCAATCCAAAGATTACCATCAACATCCACTTCAATATTATCAAGACCGGTTTTCAAATTTACGTTGCTGATGAGTTCCAGTGATCCGTCAGGATTTACTTTGTAAGTACTCAGATCACGGCCTGTTGATTCAGCAATGTAAAGCAAGCTCCCGTCATTTGAGATGTTTACACCATTGGCGTAGTTCAAGCCGGTAACAACCTTTGCAAATTTTTCACCATCATAAAACACGAGATTTGAAAATGGCAAACGAAGGTATTCCTCCGCTACCCGTGGCAATCCATTTTTATAGCCGTGATCATTGGTTACATAAAATTTTGTTGGCGCGACCGCAACAACATCATTCGGGTTGTTCATCAGCGGATCAGTGAAACTCCTTCGATGGAAAAGGGTATCGTTCTTGTACTCGAATAATTCCACAAAGTCTCCAGCGCTGTTGTGATTAACCACAAAAAGAAAATTGCTTCGATCATGCGAGAGGTAACTGATGCCGTGCGGATTAAATTCTCCTGTATACGTTGTAACCAAACGGTGCGGCCGGGTATTGATTGAATCCAGTGCTAAAACATAGACACCACCTTCACTTGTTTTGCCGCGCAGGGCTCTCCAACGATCGGTAGATGAAATAAAGAGCAATCCTTTCTCATGGTCAATCTCCATGTCTTCCGTTCCCGGCAAGGAAGTGTAATTCGATTTGAGTTCACCTTCTATATGCGGCTCAATTGTTTTAAAAACTCCTGCGCTGTAAAGCGTGTTGATAAGATACACGAGTATCAAACCAAAAACCGTCAGAACGATCCATTTTATTCTCATATGATTCGGTTTATGAAGTGGTTCTCGTAGCAACTATTTTCTCCGCAATCGCGGCACCAACCAAATGCTCCAATTCACCTTGGGGAGCCTCTCTTATTTTTTTAAACGACTTAAAATGCGCCAGCAACTTGTCTGCCGTCTTCCTTCCAATGCCCGGAATGTTTTCAAGCTCGGTTACAAACGTTGACTTGCTGCGCTTCAACCGATGGAAGGTAATGCCAAACCGGTGGGCTTCATCGCGCACCCGCTGAATTAACAACAACGCGGGCGACTTCTTGCTGATCAGCAACGGCAAAGGATCTTCAGGGTAATAAATCTCCTCCAG
>JBJTHA010000045.1:0-3909 GCA_046094265.1 Cytophagales bacterium | reverse complement strand
CTGGAGGAAACGCCTTATACCGTGCGTGTGGTGTCAGATATCTTGGAATCGAATGGATCTTCTTCGATGGCAACTGTTTGTGCTGGTGCGCTGGCGCTCATGGATGCGGGTATTAAAATCTCAAGCCCGGTATCAGGCATTGCAATGGGTATGATCTCTGATAGTGCTACCAGGAAGTATGCAATCTTATCAGACATTTTGGGTGATGAAGATCACTTGGGCGACATGGACTTTAAAGTGACAGGCACTGATAAAGGTATAACCGCCTGCCAAATGGATTTGAAGGTTGATGGCCTTACTTATGAAGTGCTTAGCGAGGCGCTTATGCAGGCAAAAGAAGGCCGCGCACACATTTTGAATGAAATGCGCAAGACATTGAGCCAACCCAAGCCAGACCTGAAGCCTCACGCACCTCGTGCTGTTACCATCACCATCGACAAAGAAATGATTGGTGCGGTAATCGGGCCGGGTGGAAAAGTAGTGCAGGATATCCAGAAGACCACAGGTGCCACTATCGTAATCGAAGAAGTAAAAGAAAAGGGTTTGGTAAACATTTTCGCGACCAACCAAGATGTGATGGACGCGGCTGTAAAGCGCGTAAAAGCAATCGTGGCCATGCCAGAAGTAGGCGAAGTATACAGCGGCATCGTGAAATCGATTATGCCGTTTGGCGCCTTTGTCGAGTTTATGCCGGGCAAAGACGGCTTGTTACACATTTCCGAAATCAAGTGGGAGCGCCTAGAGACCATGGACGGTGTAATGCAAGTAGGGGAAGAAGTGAAGGTTAAATTGATTGAAATCGACAAGAAAACCGGTAAATTCAGACTTTCAAGAAAGGTATTGCTTCCAAAGCCTGCCCCTAAAGCTGAAACACCATCGGCATAATTGGCGTTAGCGTTTTTGGAACTTATTGTAGAAAATTACGTGTTCAACTAATTAAAGGATAATTGGATGAGACAACTCAAGATTAGCAAGCAAATCACCAACCGCGAAAGCCAATCGCTTGACAAGTATTTACAAGAAATTGGAAAGGTAGATTTGCTGACGCCCGATGAAGAGGTAGAATTGGCCAAGCGTATTAAGGATGGAGACCAGATTGCGTTGGAAAAATTGACCAAAGCCAACCTGCGTTTCGTGGTGTCGGTGGCAAAGCAGTATCAAAATCAGGGATTGAGTTTGGGCGATTTGATTAACGAAGGAAACTTGGGCTTAATCAAAGCAGCGCAGCGTTTTGATGAAACGCGCGGTTTCAAGTTTATCTCTTATGCCGTATGGTGGATTCGCCAGTCAATTTTACAGGCTTTGGCTGAACAGTCGCGCATTGTGCGCTTGCCATTGAATCGTGTAGGTTCTTTGAACAAGATATCAAAAACTTTCTCTGAACTGGAGCAAAAATTTGAGCGTGAGCCGTCTCCCGAAGAACTTGCTGAGGTATTGGAAGTGACCACGGCCGAAGTGGTGGATACAATGAAGATTTCTGGCCGCCACGTGTCAATGGATGCGCCTTTTGTGCAGGGAGAAGAAAACAGTTTGTTGGATGTGTTGGAGAATGATAGCGAAGAAACTCCTGATTCAGGCTTGATGACCGATTCGCTGCGCAGAGAAGTACAGCGCGCATTATCAACACTTACACAACGCGAGTCAGATGTAATTACTTTGTATTTCGGCCTGAACGGTGAACATGCGATGACCTTGGAGGAAATTGGTGAAAAGTTTAGTCTTACCCGCGAGCGCGTACGCCAAATCAAAGAAAAGGCCATTCGCAGGTTGCGTCATACTTCGCGAAGCAAGGCATTGAAGCCTTACTTGGGTTAATAATATTGTTGAAAACTAAAGAAATAAAGGTCTCTTGAACGAGACCTTTTTTATTCCAACTTTGTTCTATTGATTGAATTTTAAGTTTATGGCGCATAGTAAAGTGAAGGTATTGATTATTGGTTCTGGGCCGGCCGGATACACCGCAGCGATTTATGCTGCTCGGGCAGGGCTAAAGCCTATTTTGTTCACGGGCGGTCAGCCGGGTGGGCAATTGACCACTACCAACGATGTAGAAAATTTTCCGGGATATCCCGAGGGGATTAATGGCCCACAAATGATGGTAGATCTCCAAAAGCAGGCCGAACGGTTTGGTACCAAAGTCAACTACGGTTTGGTAACTGCAGTTGATTTTTCAAGTTGGCCTTTGAAGGTGACTGTTGACGAAAAAGACGTGATTGAGACTGAGTCTGTAATCGTAGCCACCGGTGCTACGGCTAAGTATCTCGGCATACCAAGCGAAGAACACTATGCAAATCGCGGTGTTTCTGCTTGTGCAGTGTGCGATGGCTTCTTCTATCGTGGTAAAGATGTGGCGGTGGTGGGCGCTGGCGACTCGGCCGCAGAAGAAGCAACCTACTTAGCAAACTTGTGCACCAAAGTGCATTTGATTGTGAGAAAGGGAGAAATGCGCGCTTCCAAAATCATGCAACAACGCGTGATGAATACCGCTAATATTGAGGTGCACTGGCATTCCGAAACAGATGAAATTTTGGGTGACGACAATGGTGTGAATGGCGTGCGATTGATCAACAACCAAACAAAAGAGAAAAAGGTAATCCCTATTCAAGGCTTCTTTTTAGCAATTGGCCACAAACCCAATACTGACATATTTAAAGGGCAGCTAAACATGGATGAAGCCGGCTATATTAAAGTTATTCCGGGTTCAACCAAAACAAATGTCGAGGGAGTATTTGCAGTGGGTGATGTAGCTGATAAAGTTTACCGCCAGGCCATTACGGCAGCAGGTACGGGTTGTATGGGCGCATTGGATGCCGAAAAATTTTTGGTCGCCAAAGAAATGGAATTGGCCCATTCAAACTAACGCACTTGTTGATGAAGCTTGATATTCTGGTATTGGCGGCCCATCCGGATGATGCAGAATTAGGTTGTGGTGGAACCATTGTCAAGCATGTTGCGCTGGGCTACAAAGTAGGCATTGTTGACTTTACGCAAGGAGAACTCGGCACGCGTGGCACCATTCAAACACGAGCGCAAGAAGCAGCAGCAGCAGCAGAGATTTTGGGCATCTCTGTGCGCGAGAACTTGATGTTGCGTGACGGTTTTTTTCGCCATACCGATGACGAATTACTTTGCGTGGTCCAAGCGATTCGCCATTTCCAACCTGAGATTGTATTGGCAAATGCAATCACCGATCGCCATCCTGATCATGGCAAAGGTGCTGCGTTGGCCAATGAAGCCTGTTTTATTTCAGGTTTAGCAAAAATTGAAACCCAACGAGTAGGAAAAGCGCAATCTGCGTGGAGGCCGAAACATCTTTACCATTACATCCAAAGCCAGCTTATCATGCCCGATTTTGTCGTTGATATTTCGACTGAATGGGAGCGAAAGATGCAATCCATCAAAGCCTACAAGACACAGTTTTTTGACCCTAACAGCAAAGAGCCCGAGACTTACATTTCAAAGCCCGCATTCCTTACTTTTTTACAGGCACGTGCGGAGGAGTTTGGGCATGCCATCAATGTCCGCTTTGGTGAAGGTTTTACCAAAAGCAACATGTTGGGAGTTGAAGATCTTTTTAAACTCAGGTAATAGCGGTTATTTGGCCCAAAAACTTTGCATAAATGCGATGGCCGGTTATCTTTGCGGCCTAATTCAGCAAAGGTCCGGTAGTTCAGCTGGTTAGAATGCCTGCCTGTCACGCAGGAGGTCGCGGGTTCGAGTCCCGTCCGGACCGCAAGTTATTTTTAGTTTCAGCAAAATGCAACAGAGGCTGCCTTGTAAAGGGTAGCCTTTCATTTTGAACTCGAATTTTGGTTGAACCCAAATTATGCATTAGGACTTTTCAATCACTCTGTAAATTGATGAAAATGAACGACTTGTTGCAATTTTTATTTCAAACCTTTCTAATGC
>JBJTHA010000044.1:0-8556 GCA_046094265.1 Cytophagales bacterium | reverse complement strand
GTCCTGTAGCTGCCCTTGAAAATTCTGTATTTTGGGAAATCGGTTGTAGAATTTTTGGAGCGAAGGTTTCTGCTCGATGTAGTCTAGAAAAAAGGATGTAAATGCGTGGGTAGAACGAAAATCGAGCGAGGTCAAATTCATACTAACAACATTGGCCTAAAAGCAAATACATGCACTAGGTAACGATTTACAAAAAATAAAGTTCTTAAAATAACAGTTTTTTAACGATCGCTATCTTGTGCGTGATGGATGCCCTTAAAGCACTTATAAGGTCTAAGGGGAATAACATTATACCTCGCCCACCAGATCAAACTCGGTAGCGCTCGTAATTTTTGTATGCACAAAATCGCCCACACGCAAATAGTTTTTGGTACCGTCCAGTATCACCTCATTGTCTACCTCAGGTGAGTCAAATTCTGTGCGGCCAATGAAGCTACCCCCTTCTTTGCGATCAATTAGTACCTTAAAGGTTTTGCCCACTTTTGCTTGGTTCAGTTCAAGTGAGATGCCTTGCTGCAACTCCATCAACGCATCTACCCGTTCTCGCTTCACTTCTGCCGGCACGTCATCGGTCATCGAGTGCGAGTGGGTATTTTCTTCATGTGAGTAAGGGAACACCCCCATACGATCGAAACGTGAGTGCTCCACAAATTGCATCATTTCATCAAAGCACTCTTCTTTTTCTCCCGGATGACCTGCAATTAATGTAGTGCGTATGGCGATGCCAGGCACTTTGGTGCGAATGGTTTGCAATAACTCTTCCGTTTTCTCGCGCGTAGTGCCACGTCTCATGATTTTAAGCATTTCGGTAGAACCATGCTGCAACGGAAGGTCTATGTACTTACAGATGTTGCTGCGTTCGGCCATCACATCCAATGCCTCCAATGGAAAGCCTGTAGGGAAGGCATAGTGCAAACGAATCCACTCAATACCATCCACATCCGAAAGTCGTTTGAGTAAGTCGGCTAAATTTCTTTTTTTGTAGATATCAAGACCGTAGTAGGTAGAATCTTGTGCAATCAACAACAATTCTTTTGTTCCACTTTTAGCAAGATTTTTCGCTTCTAACACCAACTCTTCCATTGGGCGCGAAACATGTTTGCCGCGCATTAACGGAATAGCGCAGAAAGAACACGGACGATCGCAGCCTTCGGAAATTTTTAAATAGGCGAAATGGCTTGGGTTGGTGAGAATGCGCTCACCGACTAATTCGTGCTTATAATTTGCATTGAGCTGCTTCAATAAACGCGACAAATCGCGCGTGCCAAACCACGCATCTACGGCTGGGATTTCTTTTTCTAATTCTTGGCTGTAGCGCTGCGAAAGGCAGCCCGTAACATACACTTTTTCTACTAACCCTTCCTGCTTGGCATCTACATAACGTAAGATCGTGTCAACTGATTCTTGCTTGGCATTATCAATGAAGCCGCAGGTATTGATAACCACGATGTTCGCATCGTCTTTTTTTGATTCGTGGGTAACATCAATGCCGTTGCCCTTAAGTTGGGTAAGCAACACCTCAGAATCCACAAGGTTTTTGGAGCAGCCCAGCGTAACAATATTGACTTTAGTCTTTTTGGTGCCTTTGGTTTTCAAAATCAATTAATAAGCAGACAAATTTACAAAAAATACGGGCTATGGAGAGGAAGTTGGCACAGTGGTTGAAGTATATTTGCAGGCCAATAGAATGAAATCAACTATTTCACTCACCTTTTTTTGTGCGCTGTTTAGTCTCAGCTCATCATGCTTTACCGAGCCGGACTGCATCATAATCAATTCGTCCTCGATCAAAATTGATTTTAAACAACGAAAGTTGAACAGAGCCACCAATCGAACATCGGTGGTAGATACAGCCTTGTCTTTTAGATCTATTCGTGTTTCTGGACTTGCGCGGCCAATTAATCTTGCAGACACCACTGCAAGTTCATTAACGCTGCCGATTAACCCAAACGTTGACACGGTGAGATATTCATTTGTTCGCAACACGCGTGGGGGTGGCACAGTGAATGAATTTGTAACTTTCTCTTTCGACTCTGAGACAAGGGTAATCTCAACTAAGTGCGGTGCATTTCCGTTCTTTTTGAACTTGCAAATTGAGAATGCCAGTTATGGGGATAGCCAAATTGTTCAACAGAGCGACCGTCTTTTAAAGGGTATTACAAATGTTCAAGTTTTTTTCTAAGCTAATCTTTTTTTGGTTGTTATTCACTTCAGCATGGGCACAAAAGCAAACTGCTGTTGATTCCATAGAGCATACGCCTAAGGCCAAAGTAACGAAAGACACAGTCAAAAATACGTATTTGCCTTCAGGGCTCCGCATCGGCACAGACTTACTAGCAATTGTGCGAAGCAAAGATCCGTCATTCAAGGGATGGGAAGTAAATTTAGACACCGACTTTAATCGTTATTATTTTGTATTAGACTATGGATATTGGTCTACCAATCAAATCTTGGAAAATGGACGGTATCAAAACGAGGGATACTATTTTAGATTGGGGACGGATATCAATTTTCTTTTAAAAGATCCAGACCGCAACATGTTCTTCCTAGGATTTCGCTACGGGCTTTCAAACTTCAATGATAAGCTCGAATACCAATATGTGCCTAACAAGTCATTTCCTTCATTCTCAAACAAGGTGAGCAACGGGAGCGTTGGCGGCACATGGATGGAGATAACTACTGGCATTAAGGTGAAAATTTGGGCTGGACTATGGATGGGATATACCGCCCGATTAAAGTTTGCTCCCTCCATTTCCAGTCGTGGTGAATTGATTTCATACGATATGCCTGGCTACGGGATTATTTCAGAGACCCCCTATTGGGGATTCAATTATCAAATTTTTTGGCGGTTTGGTTGGAGAACTCTGCCACCAATAAAACCTAAAGATTAACTTTTACGAAATAGCGTGTCAACAAACTCTCGTTTATTAAACACTTGCAAATCATCTACCCTCTCGCCCACCCCAATGTAACGCACCGGTATTTTAAACTCGTCAGAAATACCAATTACGACACCGCCCTTTGCAGTGCCGTCCAGCTTTGTAATCGTTAAACAGGTAACGTCAGTCGCTTTGGTAAACTCACGTGCTTGCACTACAGCGTTTTGACCCGTGCTCCCGTCTAAAACAAGCATCACATCGTGTGGCGCATCAGCAATCACTTTTTGCATCACGCGCTTGATCTTTGAAAGCTCTTGCATCAAATTAACTTTGGTGTGCAATCGGCCTGCGGTATCAATGATGATCACATCAGCCCCTAAGGCTACGCCTTTTTCTACTGCCTCAAATGCCACCGCTGAAGGGTCTGTGTTCATGCCCTTCGCAACCACCGGCACTCCAACACGCTCGCCCCATAATTTCAATTGATCAACGGCAGCTGCCCGAAAAGTATCGGCTGCGCCCAATACAACGTTCAAACCTTTCTTTTTAAACTGTGCGGAGAGCTTTCCGATGGTGGTTGTCTTACCCACACCATTTACACCCACAACCATCAAAACATAGGGTTTCTTGGACGAAGGAATTTCAAAGTCTGCCGTATCGGTTGCATTGTTCTCAGACAATAATGCAGCCACTTCATCTTTTAAAATAGAATCGAGTTCATCCGTACCAAGATATTTGTCTCTGGCCACTCGTGCCTGTATGCGGTCGATGATTTTCACGGTGGTATCTACACCCACGTCAGAGCTAATCAAGATCTCTTCCAGATTGTCCAAAACCTCTTCATCAACCGTTGACTTACCAGCAATGGCCTTACCGAGTTTACCAAAGAAACTCTCTTTCGATTTTTGCAAACCTTGGTCGAGTGTCTCCTTCCTCTCTTTACTAAACAAATTGTTGAGAAAAGACATGTATGATAATTTTGCCCTGTTTGATGTTATGTGGCCGATGAATTTGTGGTTAGAAACAAAAAAGTCCCTCAAAGGGGACTCTTCTGTTTTTTCGTTCAGCCATTATTTTTTGGCCAATGTCTCCTTCACCAAGTCAGCCGATACAATTTCTTCTTTGAAAATGTAAGCACCCGTTTTGTCTGACTTCACAGCGCGAATCACTTTTGCGTAATTCTTTCCGTCTGTTTTCTTAAGTGATGCAACAACCTTCTTTGCCATTGTTATTTAATTTCTTTATGTAACGTATACTTTTTCAACACCGGATTGTATTTTTTCAACTCCAAACGCTCTGTGGTGTTTTTGCGGTTTTTGGTAGTAATGTAACGGCTCATACCTGGCATGCCAGTAGCCTTGTGCTCTGTGCACTCCATGATTACTTGAATTCTATTTTTGTTGCGTGCCATATGCTTTCAATATTATCGATTAACGACCGGTATAAACCCCTTTTGCTTTGGCTTCTTTGATGACTTGAGAAATGCCCTTTAAGTTGATGGTCTTGATTGCCTTGGTGGACAATTTCAAGGTGATCCACTTGCCTTCCTCAGGCACAAAAAAGCGCTTGGTTTGAAGGTTGGGGTAAAATTTACGCTTCGTTTTGTTGTTAGCGTGCGATACGTTGTTACCCACACGCGGCCTTTTCCCAGTAATTTCGCAAACCCTTGCCATAAAAATGATGATTTAAGCCCCTTTTTGAAAGGGATTGCAAATATCGGCAAAGACAGACCAATTATCCAAGAAAACCCTGCAACAAAGGGAGATTTATTTGCGGCTACCAACAATAAAAAAGCCCCTGATTTGGGGCTTTTTTGGCTTTATCAGTCGGTATATCCCTAGAATCCACCACGGTATTTATATGTCTTGGCTACTTTGTCGATTGCCACCATATAGGCGGCAATGCGCAAGGATACTTTGTAATCTACCGCTGTCTTATAAACATTATCAAAAGCATCTTTCATTATTCTGTCACTTCTGCGGTTTACTCGGTCTGCGGTCCATTTGTAGCCAAGGCGATTTTGTACCCACTCAAAATAGGATACAGTTACGCCACCTGCATTAGCCAAAATATCGGGCACTACGCTGATACCTTTTTCGTAAATCGCATTGTCAGCTTTAGATGAGGTAGGGCCATTGGCACCTTCCACAATCAACTTCGCTTGTATTTTGCTGGCGTTACTGGCAGTGATGACATCCTCGGTTGCGGCAGGAACGAGCACATCTACCGGAAGAGTTAAAATATCGCCACCTCCAATTTTTTCGGCATCCTTAAAGCCTTCTAAGGAACCTTTGTTTGTATCGCGGTATTTTACAGCGGCTTCAATGTCGATTCCATTCTCATTATAGTAAGCACCGCCCAAGTCGCTTACCGCCTGCACTTTCAAACCGCGCTCGGCCAATAGGCGTGCAGCCCACGAACCCACATTGCCAAATCCTTGCACAGCACAAGTAGCTTTGTAGGGGTTGATTTTCAATTTCTCCATCGCGGCCAACGTACTTACCATTACACCCCTCCCTGTCGCCTCGGTTCGTCCCAGTGAGCCGCCTAAGACGATCGGTTTGCCCGTTACCACTGCATTCACCGTCATGCCTTGTGTGCGCGAATATTCGTCCATCAACCAAGCCATTTCGCGAGGGCCTGTTCCCATATCTGGTGCGGGAATATCTTTATCGGCACCAAAGATGTCAATCATGGCCAGGGTATAGGCGCGCATCAATCGTTCTATTTCCCCTGCACTCATTTCGCGCGGATTGCAAGTAACACCGCCTTTGGCGCCACCATAGGGGATATCAACCACGGCACACTTCCATGTCATCCAAGCGGCCAACGCCTTTACTTCATCGATATTCACATGTGGATCGAAGCGAATACCACCTTTTGACGGACCCAAAATAGTTGAGTGAATAACGCGGTAACCTTCAAATACGCGAATGCTGCCGTCATCCATCGTAATCGGTAAAGAAACGATGACTTGGCGAGCAGGCACTTTCAACACGTTGTAAATTTCCTCTTCTAAACCTAGGATTTGCGATGCCGTGTGAAAACGCGACATCATTGCTTCAAATGGATTTTCCTTGTCGAGCAGAGGGGCAGGTTCGATGTAAGCCATTACATAAGGATTTAAGTTGAGACTGATTTACTTAGCTTTCCGAAAACGGTTTCAAAGATAAATATTTTGCTTTAACGATTAATTGACAAATTAAAAAGTATAATCTTCTAATAAAGCGATTTTTTGCCAAATAAAAATTTGGCGCTATTTATCCTTTAAAAACGATGTTTTGTTGATGCGCTTACGTGAGATCAAAAGGGCAAATCATCGGCACTACCTGCCGATGCAGCAAATGGCTCATCGCCCACTGGGGGCGCTTCCTGATTGCCTCCGCCTTGCTTCGAAATTTTCCAAGCGCGGACTTCGGTGTACCACCTTCCGTTATACTCGCGGCTTTCAATGTTGATGGAAGCCGTAAGGTTATCGCCAATACCTACACGAAACTCATCTGCCTTCTCTCCCCAAAGCGACACACACACCTTTTTTGGGTATTGCCCTGGGGTTTCTAAAATAAACTCTTGCTTCTTCCAAGTTCCGTTTTTTCCCTGACCTGTTTGCAGAGGCAATAAACTAACTACTTTACCACTTATTTCCATTTGACTTTATTTTTTGAATCGGCAACAAATGTAAAAAAACTCATCCACTACATTGCACTACGCTTGATTTCGTCTACGATAGCAGGGTCCAATAGTGTGGTGGTGTCGCCCAAGTTGCTGGTGTCGCCTTCGGCAATCTTGCGCAGTATGCGCCTCATGATCTTGCCGCTTCTTGTTTTGGGCAATCCGCTCACAAATTGAATTTTATCTGGTTTGGCTATGGGGCCGATTATTCTAGAAACTACATCTTTAATTTCGGTGCGAAGATGCCCCTCTTCGTGTACGGGATCGTACGTCACTACAAATGCATATACACCTTGGCCTTTTACATCGTGCGGAAAGCCTACTACTGCCGATTCGCAAACGGCAGAGTGCTCATCAATTGCGCTTTCTATTTCGGCTGTTCCCAAGTTATGTCCTGAGACGATAATAATATCGTCTACACGACCCGTGATGCGGTAGTAGCCATCTTCATCACGTTTGCACCCATCGCCTGTAAAATACTTGCCGGGGAAAGTTGAAAAGTAGGTATCTCTGAAGCGTTGGTGATCACCATAAATGGTACGTGCCATTGAAGGCCAAGGATAGTTAACTACCAAGCGGCCTTCGCATTGGTTGCCTGCTAGCTCATGCCCTGTCTCGTCCATAATGGCTGGCTGCACACCGGGCAAGGGAAGGGTTGCAAATGCTGGTTTGGTTTTGGTTATTCCCGCTAGGGGCGAAATCATAATACCCCCTGTTTCGGTTTGCCACCACGTATCAACAATGGGGCACTTGCCTTTACCAATGTTCTTATCATACCAATGCCACGCCTCCTCATTGATGGGTTCGCCCACACTGCCCAATACTTGTAGCGATGACAAATCATATTTTTCCACAAATGACAAAGGTGCTTTCTCTAATGAGCGAATGGCGGTGGGGGCAGTATAAAAAACATTGACCTTATGTTTTTCCACTACATGCCAGAACCGACCCATATCCGGCCACGATGGCACCCCTTCGAACATTAGCGTAGTCGCGCCCGCAGAAAGTGGGCCATACACAATGTAGGAGTGCCCGGTGATCCAGCCCACATCTGCCGTGCACCAATAGGTCTGGCCTTGTTTGTATTGAAATACATTTCTGAAGGTATAGTTAGTATAAACCATATAACCGCCACACGTATGGACCATCCCTTTGGGTTTACCTGTGGAACCAGATGTATACAAGATGAACAACATATCTTCTGCATCCATTTCTACGGGCTCACAAAAGTCACTTGCGGATTTCGTTGCATCGTGCCACCAAAAATCGCGGCCTGCTTGCATCGCTACGTTTAGGTTAGTTCTGTTGAGTACAATGCACGTTTTTACCGATGGAGATTTTTGCAAGGCCTCGTTTACTATGGATTTGAGTTCAATCTTTTTATCTCCGCGAAAAGCCCCATCTGCCGTAAGCACCAGTTTACAGCCGCAGTCGTTGATGCGATCGGCCAACGAGCCTGCTGAAAAACCAGCAAATACCACCGAGTGCACTGCGCCAATTCTGGCGCAGGCTAAAATGGCAAACGCAGCCTCTGGCACCATTGGCATATAAATACAAACACGGTCTCCTTTGGCTATGCCATGTTCCTTTAACATGTTGGCAGTGCGGTTTACTTCTTTGGCTAACTCTTGGTAGGTAATGTTGCGCGAAGGCTCGCTTGGATCGTTCGACTCCCAAATAATGGCGGTTTGGTGTGCGCGCAATGGCAAGTGCCTGTCGATGCAGTTTTCGGTTATGTTCAATTTGCCACCGATAAACCACTTTACTTCCGGCTTGTGAAAATCATATTCCAATACTTTATCCCATTTTTTACGCCAAACAAAATGCTGCGCTTCGGCATCCCAAAAGTCGATGGGGGCGTTAATACTGCGCTCGTATTCCGCAGTGTAGTTCTTGAAATCCGTTATCATAAATTGAATCGATCGTATAACAGAGTAACGTTACAGAAATTAATTAAAAAAAGCATGAAATGGCGTTACAAAAAACGATCACCATACTAAATGTC
>JBJTHA010000043.1:0-6198 GCA_046094265.1 Cytophagales bacterium | reverse complement strand
GTAATATCGGGTTGGCGAAGAGCCAGTAGTCTTCCATTAAGTATTTGTTCATAAGTGTAGGGGTAGCCGTGATGCTGTTGGGTATAAACAATGCGAGTTTTCTCATGTGTTTTGTTTAGTGAATATCGGTTCACATTAGACGACCAAGACAATTCCAACCGCTAGACCGAAAGATAGCGCAGTATCTATAATCAATTCCTGATAAAAATCATGTTTCCGCCTAATTGCAATCATCCCGCTGCTGTGGGGCTGCATTCTAATTTTAGGGTTATAAAAATCAAGCTTTAACCTTCTGCTATGGAACTAGAAAAAATCCACTACGACAACAAGATTGTCAAGGCCTTCTTGATCGCATCGGTCATCTTTGGCATTGTGGGAATGACGGTCGGCCTGTTGGTCGCGATTCAGTTATTCTACCCCGCATTTAATTTCGATTTTCAATACACCACCTTTGGGCGCATCAGGCCGCTGCATACCAATGCAGTGATATTTGCATTAGTGGTCAATGCCATGATTGCCGGGGTGTACTACAGTTTGCAGCGCTTGCTGAAGGCACGGCTCTTTAGCGATGCCCTCAGTTGGGCTCACTTCTGGGGCTGGCAGCTTATCATTCTGGCTGCAGCCATTACGCTGCCCTTGGGTATCTCATCGGGTAAAGAGTATGCCGAGTTAGAGTGGCCCATTGATATCGCCATCGCCTTGGTATGGGTAATGTTTGGTATCAATATGATAGGTACCATCATCAAGCGCAGAGAAGACCATATGTACGTAGCAGTTTGGTTTTACATCGCCACATTCGTCACAGTAGCCGTGCTGCACATCGTCAACTCATTTGAAATGCCCGTTACTTTCTTTAAAAGTTATAGCTGGTATGCCGGAGTACAAGATGCGCTGGTGCAATGGTGGTATGGACACAATGCGGTAGCATTTTTCTTAACTACTCCCTATTTGGGCATCATGTATTACTTTATGCCGAAAGCGGCTAATCGGCCGGTGTACTCCTACCGGTTGTCTATCATTCACTTCTGGTCGTTGATATTTATTTATATTTGGGCTGGTCCTCACCACTTATTATATAGTACACTCCCAGATTGGGCACAATCGCTGGGCGTAGTATTTTCTGTGATGCTGATTGCCCCCAGCTGGGGCGGTATGCTGAATGGCTTGCTCACGCTGCGTGGCGCGTGGGATCGTGTTCGCGAAGATCCGGTTTTAAAATTTATGGTGGTAGCTGTAACTGCCTATGGTATGGCTACACTTGAAGGGCCGCTGTTGAGTTTGAAAAACGTAAACGCCATCGCACACTTTACCGATTGGATTATCGCACACGTGCATATTGGCGGCTTGGGTTGGAATGGCTTCCTGATTTTTGGTATGGCTTACTGGCTGGTACCAAGAATGTGGAACACCAAGTTGTACTCGGTGCAAATGGCCAACACGCATTTTTGGCTAGGCACTTTGGGTATCATCATCTATGCGCTGCCCATGTATGTGTCTGGCGTGGTGCAAAGCTTGATGTGGAAAGAATTCAACCCTGATGGTTTCCTTACTTATCAGAACTTTTTGGAAACCACTACCAAAATTCTGCCCATGTACATGATGCGCGCAGTGGGTGGTAGCCTGTATTTGGTAGGCGTGTTCTTTATGGTGTATAACTTAATGAAGACCGCTGCCTCAGGAAAATTTGTGGCAGATGAAGAAGCGATGGTATCGCCTCGAATAAAAGTAGCCCCCTCAGATGGCTATTGGCACCATGTGTTGGAGAACAAACCCGTGTTATTTACAGCGCTCGCCTTGGTTGCTATTTTGATTGGTGGCGTCATCGAGTTAGTGCCCACATTCTTGATCAAATCAAATGTACCGACAATTGCCTCTGTAAAACCCTACACACCACTTGAAATACACGGGCGTGACATTTACATTCGAGAAGGCTGTGTGAACTGTCACTCGCAACTGATCCGTCCGTTCCGCAGCGAAGTACAACGCTATGATCCGAAGAACGGTGAATACTCGAAGTCGGGTGAGTATGTATATGACCACCCATTCTTGTGGGGTTCAAAACGCACTGGTCCAGACTTGCACCGCATAGGCGGCAAGTATGCCGATAGCTGGCACTACCGCCACATGCTTACACCGCAAGAGGTGAGCACAGGATCAATTATGCCGGCCTATCCTTGGTTGTATGAACAGATTATTGACAAGTCGCTGACCGCAGGTAAAATAAAAGCGCTGCGCACTGTGGGTGTACCTTATGCTGATGGCTATGAGGACGTAGCCAATGAAGAGTTGGATGTGCAGGCAAAAAAGATTGTGGAAGGCTTGAAGATGGAGGGCTATGAATCGCAGCCGGAAGCAGAGATCGTTGCTTTGATTGCCTACTTGCAACGCCTGGGGGTTGACATTAAGGGAGAGAAAGTAGCCGAGAACCAATAATTCATTTAACACATAAAAGTATCAGTCATGTACAAAGAAGTCCTTCGCTCCATTGACAACATCGAAATATGGCCTGTGATTTCGTTTGTGATTTTCTTCTCGTTCTTCATCGGATTGCTCTGGTGGACTTTTTCGACCGATAAGAAATTCATTGATGAAATGAGCCAAAAGCCGCTGCACGATGAATCACTAAACTCCAACGCATTAAATTCTCAGCCATGAAGTACATCATATCCTTAATCTGCATTTTCATGTTTGCCAAAGGGGCATTTGCACAAGATGCTGCACCCACCGCCAGCGTGTGGGACGACCCCATGCTTGCTTTTTACCTGGTAGTGGGTTTTATTTTCATATTGGCAATATTGGTGCTGTTGGTAGCTGCCTACATGCTGCGCGTGCTTAACTATATGAACCAGCAGGCGGCAAAAGAAAAAGCGGAAAGGCTGGGCATCAAGTACGAACCCGAGCCATCGATGTGGGAAAAGTTGTGGCAACAATCCAACGATTTTGTCCCCGTTGAAAAAGAGGAGTCTATCACATTTGCACACAGCTACGATGGTATAAAAGAATTGGATAACCACTTGCCACCCTGGTGGACTGGGTTGTTTGTGGTGACAATTATTTTTGGAGTGGGTTACTTGTTGTTCTATCACGTGTTTGATACGCTGCCGTCTCAAAAAGCAGAGTACGACAACGAGGTAGCCATTGCCCAAGAGCAGTTGAAGAAACTGCAAGCCGCCAATCCCGTGGCAGCCATTGACGAGAACAATGTAGAGGCAACTACCGATGCACTCGCCCTAGCCGAAGGCAAACAGATTTTTTTGAATACGTGCGCATCGTGCCATCGCAAAGATGGTGGTGGCGATATTGGGCCTAACCTAACAGACGATCATTGGAAACATGGAGGTGGCATCAAAGACATTTTCAAAACTGTGCGCCATGGTGTGCAAGGCACCAATATGATCGCGTGGGAAGGTGTGATTAGCCCGGAGAAAATGAAAAATGTTTCCAGCTATGTATTGTCGCTGCGTGGCACTAATCCGCCCAATGCGAAGAAACCGGAGGGCGACTTGCTGAAACCCGAATCAAAACCTGATGCTAAAGCCGATAGCGTGAAAACGCAGGCAAGCCTGTAAAAAAAAATGACCAGTGAAGAGGAGATGAGCATGGAGAGTAAAGTGGAAGAGAAGGCAGAACAGCAGGGAAGTGGAAACTCACTCTATCTTTACGATGACGAGTTTCGCAATTCCATTGCCACGGTCGATGCCTCAGGTAAGCGCGTGTGGGTATATGCAAAAAAGCCCAGCGGGGCTTTTCACAATAAGCGCATCGTTGTAAGCGCAATTTTGCTTGCAGTTTTCTTTGCGGGGCCTTTTATCACTTTGCATGGTAAGCCGTTGATGTTATTCAACATCTTCGAACGGAAGTTCATTGTGTTTGGGCAAATATTTTGGCCACAAGATTTTTTCTTGCTGGCCATTACGCTCATCACCTTTTTTGTGTTCGTGATTTTATTTACAGTAGTGTTTGGGCGCTTGTGGTGTGGGTGGGCATGCCCACAAACCTTGTTTATGGAAATGGTGTTCCGCAAAATTGAGTATTGGCTGGAGGGCGATGCCAACAACCAGAGAAGGCAGGCCAATCTGCCAATGACACCCGGCCGTGCAGTGCGTAAAGTTGCAAAGCATGCCATTTTTATTTTTATCTCCGTACTGATCTCACATGTGGCAATGTCCTATCTCATTGGTATTGGCGAGGTAAAGAAAATTGTGATGCAATCGCCAACCGAACACTGGGCGGGTTTCATTGGCCTGGTGGTATTTACTGGTTTGTTTTATGGAGTGTTTAGTTGGTTCAGAGAACAAGCTTGCACGGTGGTTTGTCCTTATGGAAGATTGCAGAGTGTGTTGCTCGTGAAGAACTCAATCGTGGTTGCTTATGATTGGATTCGCGGTGAACCGCGCGGCAAGCTTAAGAAAAGTCAAAAAACCATTACCGAAAAACAAGGCGACTGCATCGACTGCAAAATGTGTGTGCACGTTTGCCCCACAGGTATTGACATACGCAACGGCACACAGTTGGAGTGCGTTAACTGCACCGCTTGCATTGATGCGTGTGACGACATCATGACCAAGATCGAAAAGCCCAAAGGCTTGATCAGGTATTCATCTTACAACGCTATTCAAGAAGGCAGGCAAAAAATCATCACCCCGCGTGTGTTGGGCTATTCATTTGTTTTGGTAGTGCTGTTGGCGGTTCTTGGTTATTTCATCTTCACACGGGCAGATATAGAAACCACCATTTTGAAAGTGCCCGGCACTCTGTATACAAAGACAGACGATGGCTTGATTACCAACGTGTATTCAATCGAATTTGTAAACAAGACACTAGAAAATGTTCCACTTGAATTGAAAATAGAGTCTCCGGTAGGTGCAAGCCTCACATACATTGGCGAAAATCAGATCGAAGTACCAACTGAAAGTTTACTTAAACGAATGATTATGGTGAAGATGCCTGAGACATCGCTCACAGGCCTGAAGACAACGATTTTTCTAGGTGTTTACCAAAACGGCAAAAGAATTCAATCCGCGAAGGCAAAATTTGTAGGACCCATTTCGTCTAAAAAAGTACAACCATGAAGTACATAGTTTTTTCATTTATTGCGTTTGCATTGTTTATTGGCACCTTGGTTGCCGTTTGTGTGAAGCAAGACATCTCGCTGGTATCGGTCAACTATTACGAGGAGGACTTACGCTACGATCACAAACTGGCACAAAAGAAAAATGCCGAGGCATTGGCGGAGCGGCCGACCGTGACGGTAGAGAATCAACAACTGAGTGTGACCTTTTCGCAGATTGCATCTGTGGAAGAGGGTTTGATCAAGTTAACGCGCCCTTCCGACAGCCGACTGGATCAAGCCTTTACGTTTGACGGTTCGCTGGCTTCGCCCCATTCTTTTTTGATTGCACAACCACAAAAAGGATTGTACCGGCTGAGCATTCAATGGAAAATGAACGATAAAGAATACTTCTTGGAGAAAAACATTGTGTTGTAATAATGACTTGGTCAGCGTTGATATTGGGTCTGGTAGGTAGCCTGCATTGTGCGGGCATGTGTAGCCCTTTGCTAGTTGCAGTTACGGTACGGCAACCACAACTTCACAAAAAAGTGGTGTACAACTTGGGCAGAACCATTACATACGGAATATTGGGTGGCTTGGCCGCGCTGTTTGGAAGTTTCATTGGATTTGGTCATTACCAACAAATCATATCTATTGCGTTCGGCATTTTACTGTTGGCGATTGCGTTCGGCAAAATGGGATTAAGCCCTTCTTTTGCACACCAATTCCTTTTTAAGATTGTGGGTCCATTAAAGAAGTTGTTCGGCAAGGCGCTTGGTAACCACCACCTACCGGGATTGTTTTTGTTGGGGATGTTAAATGGCATACTTCCGTGCGGGCTTACTATGCTTGCAATTGGGTATTGTTTTGTGATGCCTTCACTACGGGACGGACTGTTTTTTATGCTGGTATTTGGGTTGGGGACCTGGCCAGTGATGTTGGGCTTTACCCAATTCATCCAATTGATTGTGAATAAGATAAACATTCGCTTAAATAAGATAGTAGTGGGTGCCATGGTACTTTCCGGGCTGTTGCTGATTGGCCGCGGTATTCTATTGCATAATCACCAAAGCCCGATAACCGGCACTACATCCGCTGCCATTTGCAAATAGCTTTTGAATGTAATTTTGAATCAGTACATTTAC
>JBJTHA010000042.1:0-3239 GCA_046094265.1 Cytophagales bacterium | reverse complement strand
CGAAAAAACAGAGTTGCTCAAACGATTTCCTCACCTTGGTCAAAAAGAATTCCTCTGTCAGACAAAAAGGTAGCTTATCGAAGACTAATCATGGGGTATTTTAAGATTGTTTACTATGTGGATGGGGAATCAGTATACATTACTTCAATTTTTGATACCCGACAAGATCCAGAAAAATTGAAGACTATTGGTTAATGGACACTATCACCCAACGTGACATTCGTAAGCTAAAACTCGAAGAACTCAAAGACTTCTTTGTATCGCAAGGCGACAAAGCTTTTCGGGCACAGCAGGTGTATGACTGGCTATGGAATAAGTCGGCCAAGAGTTTTGAGCAGATGACCAATCTCTCGCTTGAAACGCGGGAGATGCTGAAAAAGAATTTTGTTATCAATCATATTAAGGTTGACAAAATGCAACGCAGCGAAGACGGCACCATCAAAAATGCGGTGATGTTACATGATGGATTGGTGGTAGAGTCGGTGCTCATCCCAACCGAAAAGAGGATAACAGCTTGTGTGTCCTCACAAGTGGGGTGTAGCCTTGCGTGTAAATTTTGCGCTACCGCACGATTGAAACGCCAACGCAACTTGAGTCCAGATGAAATCTACGACCAAGTGGTGGCCATCAAAGAACAAGCAGATATGTTTTTTGGTAGGCCGCTAACTAACATTGTGTTCATGGGTATGGGCGAGCCTTTGCTCAACTACGCCAACGTAACTGCGGCCATCGATAAAATCACCAACCAAAAAGGGTTGGGCATGGCCACAAAGCGCATCACGGTATCCACAGTTGGCATTGCCAAAATGATTATGAAAATGGCAGATGATGGTGTAAAATTCAATTTGGCCGTTTCGCTACACGCGGCAATTAATAAAACACGTTCTTCCATCATGCCCATCAACGATACCAACTCCCTGGAAGAGTTGGGTGAGGCATTGAAATATTGGTACCAAAAAACAAAAAGCAAAGTCACGTATGAATATGTGGTGTGGAAAGGCGTGAATGATACCGAAGAACATGCGCGCGCCTTGCTCAGGTTTTGCAAGTTGGTGCCTTCTAAAGTTAACCTGATTGAATACAATCCGATTGACGAAGGCGAGTTTCAGCAGGCCTCCGAAGAAGTACTGAATATGTATATGGACTTGCTCGAAAGCAACGGCATCACCTGCCGCGTGCGCAAAAGCCGTGGCAAAGATATTGACGCTGCGTGTGGACAGCTGGCGAATAAAAAATTTAACCCCAAGGGTGAATTTATTGATCGAAGACTTTGAATACTTTTTGGTAAATAGATATGCCTTTTATCCGATGGGAATAGACGATCAGCTCCAAAGACGACTTCAACGTTAACTCTTTCCTTTTGGCGGGAAACACTATCTGTTTGACAGGCGCAAAAAAGAGGGAAAAAGAATAGCAAAGACAAACCTATAGAGAAATTCATTTCTTTAGAATCAACTTTAAAGGTGCCCAAAGAAACAAGATTATAATGACTAGACACGACATTTCACTCAAGTAATCACCATGTTTGGAATAAAAGGTTTTATAATTGATTAAACCCAGATTATGCATTCAATAATTTCAATGACGCGGCAAATTGTTTAAAATGTAATCCTAACATCAAGTTTTGTTCCAAACCTTTCAATGCCATATGTTATAACTTAAGTCGCTCTTAAGTCGCTGATTCCCCTGGAGGAAAAAGTTATTATTAGTAGTATAATACGAATGCATGGCTTAGTTTAAACAAAGCCAATACGCAAATTCGCAAAAGCCACGAGCTAGGTGTTGAGTTGCCTGTAGGCAGTGGCCGAGTAAACCTTGAAAAAGGCCGTGATGGCAGAGTGCTTGGTTAAATTTATTAAACGTATTCAACTATAGCGATCGTCCACTCATCTTATATTTATATTTTGCAGCATGTCTGTTAGGGTAAGTTTGCTTTTTTTGGTTTTTGCCATCATATCATTGTCGTGGGATTGTCATGCCCAGAAACTAATAAAAGGCATTGTGGTTGATTCTGCCTCGCTGACCAACCTTGCGGGGGTGCACGTGCTTGTAAAAGGTACTAACCGCGCCACGTCTACCAATAACAATGGCGTGTTCACCATTTTAGCCACAGAACGCGACACATTAATTTTTACGTACGTAGGATATGCCCGCGAGAAGCTTCCGGTTTACCTGGAGGAAGAGACGATGTTCGTGCGCATGCGCGAAGAAAGCATTTTGTTGAAAGAAGTGATTGTAAAAGACCGCTTCATGCTGTTGAACGAGCGCTACATCAAATCGCCCACATTACAAAGCTCGAAACCGTTAAAGGCAGGGGGATTCTCTCAGCAAGGTGGCGTGGGCGTTAACTTCTCTTACTTTTCAAAACAAGAGAAAGAAAAAAGAAAGCTGGGCAGAATAATGGCCGAAAATGAAAAGGCAAGGGTATACATGGAGATGATTAATGATTCTGACCTAAAGGACGAAATAATGGCACGTTTCAAAATAGATGAAGAAAGGTTTTATGAACTGCTGGCCGTTTATAATGAGAAACACAAAGACATTATGTACTCGTCTAATTCGGGATTAATTCTCAATTCGCTATTATCGTATTATCAAGAAGCTACTCAGAAAGTAGGCAGTAGGCAGTAAGCAGTAGGCAGGCTCTATGTCAATGAGCTCCTAAATTCTGACTCTTAAAAATAAAAATAAATGACTCGTGGCGGTTGCGACTGTTCTAAGGCATGTGATTCTAAGGCATGTGCATACAAAAAGTGAAAAAACAAATGATTGCAATCGAGTATACTTTCTGGAAATTACTCTTTGGAATACAATTTATGCCCATTGATTGATCTTGACCAAAATAAGTTGCAAATGTACCTCTTTTGATGATACACTAGTTGGTAATCAAACGGTATGAGGTCGTCAGCCAATTGCTCAAAAATCTAAAGCCATTACTTACTAAACTTCTTGGTTTGAACCACTCCATCAACAACTACCCTAGCCAAGTACAATCCCGCAGATAAGTTGGCTACATCTATCTCAATCGAGCCTGATTCGGTGCCGCTGGAAAGAATGGTTTCACCCGTCAAAGCAAATACGTTCACCTGTTTCTCCCCGGCCATCCCGCCAAAGGAAATGAACAGCAGATCTCCAGTAACGGGGTTAGGGTACACCTCTACCAAATGCAGAGTAGTTTCTACACCGGTTATCACCACTGGTTGTTCATCCGCAAATTCGCCTGTGCAACCATCTATCGT
>JBJTHA010000041.1:0-6340 GCA_046094265.1 Cytophagales bacterium | reverse complement strand
CAAATACATTATAGCGAAGGGTTTTCATTTGCTGATGGACTTTCTGACCCAACACCACTTGCCTGAACAAGCTGATAAAGTTGTAAGCCATCATCACAAAATTTAGTGCCGCTTCGGTTGCATAGAAACCCTGGCCGCGGGTGATAGCTGGAGGTGCCTCCGCCTATTATAACCTTCTTTACTAATGGTTCGATGTTTGGTCGAGCATTTGGTTTACAGCCTACATTAGCTAAGGTACCTTCTCCACCTCCAATACCATGCTCTCCAACGTAAGCCCCGGACCAAAAGCGAAGCTCAAAATTTTCTTTTGGTGGTCGGCACTATTAAGTTTTTGATAAATAGCTTGCAATACAAATAGCACCGTGGGCGATGACATGTTACCGTAGTTGCGCAGTACTTCGTAGGCGTGCATGTTATCTGATTTCGATAGTTGCAACTCATGCCCGATGGCTTCTAGAATTTTCTTTCCACCGGGGTGGATGGCATAATAAGAGATATCCGACAAGTTATGCTTAATTTTTTGTAGCAACGATGCGGTTAATTGGCGGATGCCCCTGCGAATAACCTCGGGCACGTACGAGGAAAGCCGCATTTCAAAACCCAAGTCACCCACCGTCCATGCCATGTCGCGCTCCCCCTCCATTGCGAGGTCGCAAAAAAAACTGAGCGGTTTTAAGTTGATGCCCGAACGAGTTGCACCCTCTACCAACAAGGCAGCGGAGCCATCGGCAAACAACGCATTGGCCAGCAGGTTATCTTCTGTGTTTTCTTTTTGAAAGTGGATACTGCACAACTCAGTACACACCACTAATACCTTACTGGTTGTGTTGGCCCTGCAAAAAGTGTCGGCTAGTTTAATGGCGTTAAAGGCTGCATAGCATCCCATAAAATTGATACACGTCCGCTCTACCGTTGATTTCAGCCCGAGGGTCTTTACCAAATCAATGTCTAAACCAGGCGCGTACATGCCTGTGCAGCTTACCACCACCAAGTGCGTAATCGCGTCTCGGTCGAATGTCGGGATTTTGTTGAAACATTGCAGCGCGGCATCGGCACTCAAATGAACAGCATGCCGTTGGTACAACTGTAAGCGCTGGCGCGTAGATGGAAATTCGCCCTCTGTCGGTTGATTGGGGTAAAATTCAAAGTCGCGTTCGCGGCCATAGTCGGCCAAAACTGAGTGGCGTGTGTCAATGCCCGTCATCCGATACAGTGCTCGCATCTTGCGTTCTTCGTCAGCTTCCAGGCGCATCACCTTTGCCATAAAGTTGGCAATGCTTGATTGACTTAGTTTGTGTACGGGGTTGGCAATACCAATGGAAGTGATATAACTCATGACTCAAGAATAACCAAAAGTAAAGCAAATCGATTCCAATTTAACAACAATGTAAGTGACAAGTTCAGGATGATTCGATACTGCGCTACAGTTTAGGTGCGGGCAAAACAAAATCGTATCTTCACCAAGATTATATACTGCAAAAAACTTTTGAGTATCCATGCTTCGATCTACCCTGTTGCACCTGCGCTTTCCGTTCAGCTATTTTTTGCTGCCGGTTTATTTGTTTGCCCTCTGTCAATCGCCCGATTTTACTGCCGACCGCCTGTTGTGGTCTTTTCTGTTGATACATCTTTTTTTGTACCCAGCCAGCAACGGTTACAACAGCTATTTTGACAAGGATGAACAGAGTATTGGCGGGCTAAAGAACCCTCCTAAGGTAAATGTGAGCTTATACTGGGCTGCATTGGTTTTAGATGTAGCAGCCATTGCCTTGGCAGTGCAGAAAATAGGTTCCCTTTTTGCCGTCATGCTGTTTATATATGGGTTGGCCAGCAAAGCCTACAGTCACCCTTTGGTGCGGTTGAAGAAGTACCCGTTTGGTGGCTGGCTGGTTACTGGCTTTTTCCAGGGTTTCTTTACGTTTTTGATGAGTTACGTGGGCATCAATCATGCCGAAGGGGTCAACTTGTTTCAGGCAAAAGTCTTGATACCTGCAGCCCTCACTAGCATCATGTTGTGGGGCAATTACCCGATGACCCAGGTTTACCAGCATGAGGAAGACGCCAAGCATGGCGATAACACCTTGAGCCTAAGGTTAGGCGTACGCGGCACGTTTATTTTTGTGCAATTGGTTTTTGGATTAGCTGCTGCGGGGTTTGTTTGGTTTTTTTTGAAGTACTATAACACCCACTTCGCATATGGTTTTTTATTGGCCTTGGCACCTGTGGTGGGCTATTTCACATATTGGTTTTTAGTGATATGGCGAAATGAAAGGAAAGCAGACTACAGCCACACGATGTGGCTCAATTTTATTTCGGCCACCTGTTTGAATGTGTACTTCTCTTACTTCTTTTTGGCGAATAGCCACTTCGGGGGGTATTTCTAGACCGAAGTACTATTTGCTATTTTTGAAAAATACTTTTTTTGACCCTATGAAATTATTGTTAGCGCTGTTGTTTTTTACCGGGGTACCACCCGAAAAAGCAATGCATCCCATTCACATCTCCGTAACCGAAATCAACTATAGTGAAAAGGACCGATCGTTTCAGGTTACCTCGCGCCTGTTTGTAGATGATATTGAGTTGTCGGTTCGTGCTTTAAAAAAAAACAACGACCTGGATATACTAGAGCCAAAAGGTGCCACCACCCAAGAGATGGTAGAAGAATATGTTCGGCTGCACCTGAAAGTTTGGGTAGACGGTAAATTCGCCAAAATGAATTTCTTGGCGGTAGAAAAGGAAGATATTTCCTTTATCTGTTATATTGAAATACCGAATATCAAAAAATTAAAGAGCGTGCAAGTGCAAAACGATTGCATTATGGAAATACATGAAGACCAATCTAATTTGGTACATGTTACCTACCACGAACCCGTAAAAAGTGCCCGCCTCACACGCAACAAACCTGATGAAACATTTACCTTTACAAAAAAATAACTCTCAATACTTGATATGCGAAAGAAGATTGTAGCCGGCAACTGGAAGATGAATAAGTCCATAGATGAAGCGCGCTTGTTGACAGCGGAAGTGATGGGCATGGTGGCCGATGAAGTGACGCAACCCACCGAAGTAGTTTTGTGTACGCCATTTTTGTACCTCACCAGTATAAAAGCCCTGTTGGGCAACAGCCGGGTAAAAGTAGGTGCCCAAAATTGCAGCGAGCACGAGTCGGGTGCCTATACTGGCGAAGTGTCTGCCGCGATGATTAAATCTATTGGCGTTCCCTACGTAATCATAGGCCATAGCGAGCGCAGGCAGTATTTTGGTGAAACACATCAAATGTTGGCAACTAAAGTAAACAAAGCACTGGCGTACGAACTAACACCCATCTTTTGCTGTGGTGAACCTTTGGAGATTCGCGAAGCGGGTACGCATGAACAACTGGTGAAGAAACAGTTAGAAGAAAGTTTGTTTCATCTTTCTATGGAAGCAATCCAGAAAACTATCATTGCTTATGAGCCCGTGTGGGCTATTGGTACTGGAAAAACTGCCACTTCACTGCAGGCCCAAGATATGCATGCCGTCATCCGTTATCACTTGGCAAGCAAATACGGCCAATCGCTGGCAAACGAAATTTCGATATTGTATGGGGGCAGCGTAAAAGCAGATAACGCGAAAGAACTTTTTACATGCCCTGACGTAGATGGTGGTTTGGTAGGAGGTGCGTCCCTCAAATCGCGTGAGTTTGTAGATATTGTAAAGGCTTGTTGAGCGCGTATTATTTCAGTCGCCTATAGTAGTCACCTTCTCTTTTGTATTGAGGTTTCCATTTTGGCATTCGTTGGAAGAACGGCTGCATTCGATCATTTTTGTCGAGGATAATGTCAGGTGCATCTTTTTCAAAAGAATGTTCCATCAATAGAACATTTTCAAAATACTCTGGGTGCATGTATACCGATTTCGAGAGTTCTATGTTTAGAAAAAATCCAGCAACTTTATTGTGTTGGTAAACAGTAATGTCATCGTCCAGGTTCAGAATCCGTTTTCCTTCAATGGTATTCTTTGATTTTTCTGGGACTACCAAATCAATATAACTGACAGATAACAATTTCCCCGCCCTAGCCAACCAACTTACTGATAAAGTACCGAGGACTAACAGCCATAACATTATTTCGGCAATTCGCTTTCTACGAATCAGCAGCAAATAGTGGCTTATGAAGTAAGTGAGCGAAGGAATTAGTGTAATGAATGAATGTGGCGTGCGCTGCCGCGCGAATATTATTTCTGCCAAGGCCACAATCATCCACAGCAACATTACTTGCAATAATTGCGATTGGTACTTGGTGAAACGTGACTCGCGGTTGAGCATTATCAACGAAAAAAGAAAATACACCAACGGCACCGCGCCCAATACCCAAAGCGATTTGGCATCAATTAACGCCATAGTACTCAAAGTAACGTTAGCAACATAGAAATACTGAATAAACAGATGATGGTGGTCGCCATACCAGTATACTGTAAACAGCATGGCATGCGGCAGCAAGAACCCAACTATCAGCAGCAACACTTTTCGCAACGAGATGCGAGTGAACACTAACAGAATTGCCGCTGTGCCAGGCAAAAAAATGATATAGCTGAACACCAACAAACTCGCAATGCCAACAAAAAGTCCGAGATTCAAGATCGTTTCATCTTGTTGTAGGCGGAATTCGATTTCTTTGAATAGGTTGTTGAGCGCAAAAAGCAGTGCGATAGAAGCGATCAACTGCGGGGAAAACTGAAAAAAATCGAAAGATGAACAGCACAAAATAGCGAATACCAACGCGGGCAAATAGGTGGTGTCGTTGTAAGCCTTATTATTAATGAGCAGAGTGGAAAAGTAAGCTGCAGAAAAGAAAATGCAGAACAATGCTACAATATGTCTTGCTACCATGCCCCGGCCAAAAAGTGTATCGGCCAGTTCAGTAACCCATGCAAACAGAGGTGGAGTGCAGTCCACAACCTCAACATACATGCTTTTGTTATCATTGAGCATCTCTCCCAGCACAAAATGGTTCAACTCCGTCACAGTAAGTGGCTGCTGAAAAGTATACAGAGACAACCCAACCACAAGCAGTGTTGCCAGCACGAAGAGCAGCCGATAAGGATCGTTGAAACGGAAAAATCGCAACATTGTATAAAACATCAAATTTATTGTAAACAACTTTTCCCATGGCGCAATGGCACAAAAAAGTTTTGCGGTGAATCAATCACCAATCGTGTATCTTTGTAAACTATGAGTAGTTTACGCCAGCAGAAATATGCCCGCTTGATTCAAAAAGAACTGAGTTTGATTTTTTTTCGACACAAAGAAGGTTTATTAGAGGGGCAGTTGATCACCATCGCAGAAGTAAAAATGAGCCCTGATTTAGGTTTGGCGCGTATCTACCTCAGCATGAGCCTGGCCAAAAACAAAAGGAAACTTCTTGACCACATTAACCTGCGGCAAAAAGAAATTCGCAAGGAGCTTGGGCAGCAAATCCGCAACCAGGCCCGTATCATCCCTCAACTACAGTTCTTCATTGACGAGGTAGAGGAAAATGCCCAGCGAATTGAAGACCTGATAAAAAGCCTGAACATCCCTAAAGAAGATAAGTAGCTGTGAACCTTTCGTTTTTCATAGCGAAGCGGTATTTGCTGGCAAAACGCAAGCGCAACTTCATCAATATTATCTCTGTGATTTCGATGGTAGGCGTGGCTTTTGCTACGGCTGCGCTTATCATTGTGCTTTCTGTTTTTAATGGTATGGAGCAACTATTGCGGTCGCTCAATACCGCTTTTGACCCGGAATTGAAAATTGAGGCAGTCAAAGGAAAGTCCTTTCCGTTTACACCAGCGTTGAAGGAAAGCGTTGAAGCAGTAGAAGGTGTACAGATTGTAACCGAGGTGATTGAAGACTACGCCTACATACGCTACCGCGATGCTGACATGGTGGTGACCATTAAAGGGGTAAGTGATAATTTTATTGACCATCACCGTTTGGACGATCATATTTCAGACGGTCGGTTACGCCTGCGCGACAACAATATCAATTACGCCATTGTGGGTAGCGGTGTGCAGTTCTTACTTTCGATTGGTATAGAAAGTAACATTTACCCCTTGCAAGTTTACTACATCAAGAATCTCAAATCAGGAACATTTGATGTTTCGAAGCTTTATGCGAGGCGCGACATACAACCGGGATCTGTATTTAAAATCGAAAAAAACATAGATGAAAGTTACGTGTTGCTGCCGTTGGATTTTGTACAAGAATTGATGGACTACGGTGACAAAAGAACTTCCTTAGAAATTAAGACTGTAAAGGGAGCGAATACCACAAAAGTCCAACACCAGTTGAAGTTGCTTTTAGGAGATTCCTTCAACG
>JBJTHA010000040.1:0-4067 GCA_046094265.1 Cytophagales bacterium | reverse complement strand
CCCTTTACCTTGTTTTTTGTACTGCAACTTATATTTTCGCTCTCTGGCGAAGACTCTCTTGATGATTTACCCGATGAAGAAATTGAGGTCGACAATGGCTTCCCATTTCAGTTTCTCACCCTTAAAAACCTGGTGGGCTTTTTCACCATATTCTCATGGGCGGGTATCGCAGCTGTCAATGCAGGGTTCTCCGCAACCATTTCATTGATCATTGCCAGTATTTCTGGTTTGGTAATGATGTTTATAATGGCAAGTTTATTTTTTTTGATTGGCAGGGCTGCGTATGATGGCACTATGAAAATAGTTGACGCTATTGGTAAAACTGGCGAAGTGTACCTGATGATTGGCCCGCACCGAAAAGGTATTGGTAAAGTACAAGTGAACGTATGTGGCGCCCTGCGCACCTTAGAGGCTATTACCGATGATGACGACCCGATTATTACCGGCTCGCTGGTGCAAGTAGTAAGTGTAACCGAAAACATTTTAATAGTAACGCGCAAATAATCTAAACTCCTCCCTTATGCCTCCCATCATCGTGATTTTAGCCCTCGTAGGGTTATTTGTTTTTATTTTACTCAGCACCACCCTCAGGCGCTACAAGCGATGCCCGTCTGATCGCATCTTGGTAGTATATGGTAAAGTAGGGGGCGGTGGGTCGGCCAAGTGTATCCATGGAGGTGCTGCATTTATCTGGCCGGTGTTTCAGGATTACTCTTTTATGGATTTAACGCCCATTTCCATAGAAGTTAATTTGACCAATGCACTTAGTAAACAAAACATCCGGGTAGATGTACCCTCTAAATTTACAGTTGGTATTTCCACCGAAACAGGCGTAATGGAAAATGCGGCCGAGCGGTTACTGGGCTTGCAACGCCAAGATGTGCATGCTTTGGCACACGACATCATTGTGGGCCAAATGCGCTTGGTGGTGGCCATGATGGATATTGAAGAGATCAATACCAACCGCGATAAGTTTTTGCTCAACGTATCGCACAACGTAGAAGTGGAGTTGAAGAAGATCGGTTTGAAATTGATCAACGTAAACATTACCGATATTAAAGATGAGAGCGGTTACATCGCGGCATTGGGTAAAGAAGCTGCCGCTAAGGCAATCAACGAGGCGAAGATTCGCGTGGCAGACCAAGAGCGCTTAGGCGATATTGGTAAGACCGAGGCGGAAAAAGAAAGAGACATTAAAGTGGCGGAGATGGTGCGTGACCGCGATACGCAGGTTGCTGTAACCGTAAAAGATAAAGAAGTTTTGATTGCGGGCGCAAAGCGCGATGAGCAAATAGGTAAAGTAGAAGCGGAGCGTGATACACGTATCAAATCTGCAGAAGCGAATGCGTTGGCGGTAACGGGAGAAAATCAATCGAAGATTGCGATTGCCAACTCCGACTCAGCCCGCAGAGAGCGTGAAGCCGAGGCGCTGAAGAAGGCTATTGCAGCTGAAAAAGTACAGGCTGCCAAGGCGTTGGAAGAAGCGTACCTAGCCGAGCAAAAAGCGGAGGCGGCCCGTGCCGAGCGCGAGCGTGCTTCGCAAAATGCCAATATTGTGGTGGCTGCTGAAATCCAAAAACAAAAACTGATCATCGAAGCGCAGGCCGATGCCGAAAAATTGCGCGAGCGCGCCAAAGGTGAAGCCGATGCCATCTATGCAAAATTGGAAGCAGAAGCCCGCGGTATGTACGAGATGCTGACCAAGCAAGCACAGGGTTTGAAGCAAATTGTAGAAGCCTCTGGCGATAACGCCCGCGATGCCGTGTTGCTATTGATTGTAGATAAATTGCCTGAGCTGGTTCGCTTGCAAACCGAGGCCATAAAGAATATCAAGATTGATAAACTCACCGTGTGGGATGGTGGCACTGGTGCCAGTGGCGAGGGCAAGACTTCTACCGCTAATTTTATTTCAGGTTTGTATAAATCAGTTCCACCTCTGCAAGAGATTTTCAATATGGCAGGTATGGAGTTACCAGACTATTTGAAAGGCAAGACAGCCGAAGAATTGAAGAATATGGCCGATGAAGCCAAAGCGAAATTGGGAGAGGGGATGGTTAAGAGCGATCGGACAGAGAAGTAATTAAATTAGGCAGTGCGGAGGTTCTCAATCACGGGGTTTGCAATGAAAGAATTGTTACATACCATCACTAATCTTTCCTTACAGATGGAGCGAAATTTTATTCCTTTTTGTATCATGATCGCTGTGAACTCAAAATTGCTGAATGGCTAACTGAAATAAAGGTTTGCATTCAGGTAAGTGTGATCCCTCAACCACAGGCTCAAAATATGTCAACCTCTTGGGCGTTGGTTTGAACGCAACGGTATATCTTGCTTCAACACGGAACAGCTCAATTTACTATTTCAAACTCCACCCTTCGGTTGAGCTGTTTGTGCTCTTCTGTTTCTTCTTTGATCATCAGGGGCTTTGAGCTGCCGTAGCCGATGGCTGTTATCCGCCCTTCTGTTAACTTAAACTCATTAATCAGGTATTCCCTAATGGCATCTGCCCGACCCTGCGAAAGTTTCAGGTTGAGGTTCTCATCGCCCGAGGAATCGGTGTGACCCGAGATAAATAGCTTATTGCTGGGGTGATCCAACAAAAAGTTGCCTAACTTACGTAAGTCTTGGTGCATGCTTGGCAGTATGTTCGCTTTGCCATTCTCAAATTCCAAAGATCGAAACGCAATTTTGCGTTGCAATGGCTCGGCTACCCGGTTAATTTCTTTGTTACCATCTAAAAAGAAAATCTCCTCAATGCGGAAGTAGTCATCACCTTGAATGATGAGTAGATAATTGCGTTTGTTAATCAACTCAAAAGCAAAAGTGCCTTCGGCCCCAATTTTTTTAGGCGCCACTTCAATGCCTTTGTCTAAATCAATTACAGAAACAATGCCGCCCAACGGTTTTCCATTTTGGTCTAGCAGCGACCCACGTAGGCGCGTCACTGCTTCGGGTTGCGCTTCCATGGGCACAGGGAACGAGTAAAGATCAAGGTTTCTTTTGTCCACTTGCTCGCTGCGTGCATAGTATAAGTCATGCGATTGCGAGTCGATGGTAAAGTAATACTCATCCCCTGTGCCATTTACCAATGGTCCGATGTTTTTCGGTTCTGTCCAATTGCCTTTCAGCCGATACGTTTTATAAATATCAAAGCCACCAAAGTTAAGCGGCTGCCCATTCGAGCTGAAATACAAAACGTTGAATTTGTGGTGGTAAAATGGACTGACTTCGTTGTTCAGTGTGTTGATGATTGGACCCATATTCTTGGCGCGTTGCCATTGCCCTTTTTTATCTTTCACGGCAAAGTAAATATCAGATAAACCAAACCCCCCTGCGCGGTTAGAGGCAAAGAATAGAGTGTCGCCACGGTGCGAGAGAGAAGGATGTGAGTCCCATCCGATGCTGTTGATGACGGAGCCAAGGTTTTTGATGTTCGTCCAGGTGCTGTCTTTACTTAACGAGGCGCGATACAAGTCGCAGTTGCCCAAGCCACCGGGTGCGTTACAGCGAGAAAAGTAGAGTTCTTTTCCGTTTCTACTCAGGCAGGCCGAGCCCTCGTTGTATTGCGTGTTGATGGTTTTAAAGTCTTGCGCAGGTGTCCACATGCCATCTGCCTTCAGGGTGTAGAAGAGGTCTTCGTTGTAGGCGCGTTGTTCGTGTTCGTTGCGTTTGGAAGTAAATAGCAGCACATTGTCGGCATTACCCATGGTGGGTCCATAGTCCTCTTTACGCGAGTTGATGCCATCGTCCATGCGCACTAGTACCGAATGTGGTGGACGCAGGGTATCAATTTCTTTGCGGTACTCCACTAACTTGTAATATAGATCAAGATCTACGTAGTTTTCTTTCTGATCCGTTTCCACGGCATTGTAGCGCGTATGTAGATCTTTTATATCAATGCCTTGTTGGTGGTGTTTCAAAATCAACTTGTATAGCAAAACGGCTTCGCCTTTGGTGCCGAATTTTTCAGATAGTTGAGCTAAGCGCCACAGCATGGAAACATTTTTCGAAAAGTTCTCCACTCCAAAATTTTTCACATAGTTGCGCAGTAGCGTATATAATTCTTG
>JBJTHA010000039.1:0-3955 GCA_046094265.1 Cytophagales bacterium | reverse complement strand
GCTCTACACGTAAAAAAGAGACCTTGGTTGGACGGAATATTCGCCCAGATAGAGATACTAACAAAACCATTTCAATATTCTAATGCATAATCCGGGTCAATTCATGCGCAAAAACTTGTGCTATTTTTACTTTGTTATTTTTGTAATTCACTAAATCGTATTACTCGTATGCTACCATCTGTGGACCCCACTGAAACCAACGCCTGGAACAAACTCACGACACACTTTATGATGATGCAAGCCACGCACCTGCGTGAGTTATTTGCCGAAGACCCAAAGCGATTTGAAAAATTTCAACTGACTTTGAATGATATTTTAATTGATTACTCAAAGAACATAATCACGGAAGAAACCATCCGTTTACTAAGCGAACTGGCAGAAGAAGCCGAACTGAAACCGACTATCGAAAAAATGTTTAGTGGCGAAAAAATCAATCGCACCGAAAACAGGGCTGTATTGCATGTGGCACTGCGCAACCGCGTCAATACGCCCATTTTTGTAGATGGGCAAGATGTAATGCCCGAGGTAAACAAAGTGCTAAGCCAGATGAAAGACTTTTCACACCGCCTGCAATCTGGAGATTGGAGAGGCCACACCGGCAAAGCCATTACCGACATTGTGAACATCGGCATTGGCGGATCCGACCTCGGCCCTTTGATGGTAACGGAGGCGCTTCGTCCCTATTGGAAAAACATCACACCTCATTTTGTTTCGAATGTAGACGGAACACACATTGCCGAAACGCTGAGACGCGTGAACCCAGAGACCACACTATTTATCATTGCTTCTAAAACATTCACCACCCAGGAAACCATGACTAATGCCGAGTCGGCCAAGAGATGGTTCTTGGAGCAAACAGATGGCAAAGGCGATGTAGCCAAACATTTTGTAGCAGTATCTACCAACACCAAAGCGGTGACGGCATTCGGAATCGCACCCGAAAACATGTTTGTGTTTTGGGATTGGGTAGGTGGCCGCTATTCTCTGTGGTCGTCCATCGGCCTATCGATTGCGTGTACCATTGGTTTTGAAAATTTCGAACAACTGTTGGAGGGCGCACATGAAATGGATCAACATTTTAGAAACGCACCGTTTGACAAGAACATACCCGTAGTGTTGGCATTGCTCGGAATTTGGTATGTAAACTTTTTTGATGCCAGCTCAGAGGCGATTCTCCCCTACGATCAGTACTTGCACCGTTTTGCAGCTTATTTTCAGCAAGGCAACATGGAGAGCAATGGCAAATCAGTGAACCGTGAAGGCCAGGGCTTTCACTATCAAACTGGGCCCGTCATCTGGGGCGAGCCCGGCACCAATGGCCAGCATGCATTCTATCAACTGATCCACCAAGGAACCAAAATGATTCCATGCGATTTCATTGCGCCTGCCATCAGTCATAATCCTCTGAGCGATCACCACAACAAGCTACTGTCGAATTATTTTGCGCAGACTGAAGCATTGATGATGGGCAAGACTGAAGGAGAAGTTGAAAATGAATTGCGGGTCGCGGGTTTCTCGGGCGATGATATAGAATTCCACAAACCATATCGCGTATTTGCCGGCAACAAGCCCACTAATTCCATCCTCTTTAAACAACTTACACCAAAAATTTTGGGGTCACTCATTGCCATGTATGAGCACAAGATTTTTGTGCAAGGCGTGATTTGGAACATCTATAGCTTCGACCAATGGGGAGTAGAATTAGGAAAAGTCTTGGCCAAAAAGATCTTGCCCGAACTAAGTTCTGCCGATGAAATTTCATCTCACGACTCATCCACTAACGGACTGATCAATTATTTCAAACGATTGAAAAACGGATAGTTGCCAATCAGCTATTGGTTTCATTGCAAAGTTCGGTCAATGCGCTATTTTTGATGCTTCTTGATCGTTCATGGAGAATACTATTTCGAAAATTGGTGTGTTCACTTCGGGTGGCGATGCACCAGGGATGAATGCAGCAATTAGGGCCGTAGTGCGCGGTGCCATCTACTATAAAAAAGAAGTATACGGCATTACCCAAGGTTACGAAGGGATGATTGATGGCGACATCGTGAAGTTGGGCGCACGGTCGGTGGGCAACATCATACAGCGTGGTGGTACTATTTTAAAGACAGCACGCAGCCATGAATTTCGTACGCCTGAAGGTCGCGTCAAGGCTTTTCAAAATTTAACGAAAAACGGGATTGATGCACTGGTGGCCATTGGTGGTGATGGCACGTTTACCGGCTTGCATAAGTTTTATGAAGAATATCAAATTCCTTCCATCTGTATTCCTGGCACCATCGACAATGACTTGGCCGGAACTGATTACACGATTGGCTTTGATACGGCTACAAACACCGCGGTAGAGGCCATCGACAAAATCCGAGACACTGCCATTTCGCACAATCGACTTTTTTTTATTGAAGTGATGGGGCGCAACTCAGGCTACATCGCCATTAACAGTGGTATTGCAGGAGGTGCTGTAAGCATCATCATTCCTGAAGAGTCGATGACCATTGAGGAGTTGTTTGCCAAGTTGGACGAAGGCGGCAAAACGAATAAGAAGTCGAGTTTGATTGTGGTAGCCGAAGGCAGCAAGATTGGTACGGCCATGGAACTGGCACACAAGTTTTCGGAGCGCAACAATTACTTCGATATCAAAGTAACGATACTTGGCCACTTGCAACGCGGTGGTTCCCCTTCTTATTTTGATCGCGTGCTTGCCTCGCGCATGGGTGTGGCAGCGGTGGAAGGCTTGATCAATGGTGAGCGTGATGTAATGGTGGGAATTCGCAACAACCAAATGGTTTACAATCCTTTCAGCATGATCATCAACCATCGCCACGAAATAGACAACGAACTGTTACGCATTTCAAAAATCCTTTCCATCTGATTTATGAGAGAACTTACCGTTGGCATAGACATAGGAGGCACCAACACGAAATACGGCATTGTAGACCGAGCCGGAAACGTGCTGCTTCAAGGTAATATTCATACCACTCAGTATGAGGAGTTTCAAGATTACTTTGATGGCATGGCCAATGCCTTGCGGGTGGGCACTGAGAAACTCCCTGCCGATACAAAAGTGGTGGGCATTGGCGTGGGTGCTGCCAACGGAAATTACTACACTGGCAACATTGAACGTGCCACCAACCTGAAATGGAAAGGTGTGTTGCCTTTGGCAAAAATGTTTAAAGAAGAGTTTGGTGTACCGTGCATGTTGACCAACGATGCAAATGCAGCAGCGGTGGGCGAAATGATCTACGGCAACGCCAAGAACATGAAAGATTTTGTGGTGATCACTCTCGGCACTGGCTTGGGCAGCGGCTTTGTGTGTGGTGGTGTATTACTGAATGGCCATCATGGCATTGCCGGTGAAGTAGGCCACACATCGGTAAACCCGGCAGGCCGTTATTGCAATTGCGGAAAACGCGGTTGTTTGGAAACATACGTGAGCGCCACCGGCATCAAGCGCACCGTGTACAAATTGCTGGCCGACCATTTGGAGCCTAGTGAATTGCGCGAAATCAGCTTCGACAACCTGAACACCAAAATGATTACAGAAGCGGCCTTGCGTGGAGATATTGTTGCACAAGAAGCTTTTGAATATACCGGCCGTATCTTGGGTATGAAGCTTGCCGAAACAGTAGTACACACCGACCCGGAAGCAATCTTTTTATTTGGTGGCCTGTCGCAAGCGGGTGAGTTAATTTTCAAGCCCACGATCAAACACATGGAAGCTAACTTGATGCCCCTGTTCCGCGGAAAGATAAAAGTGCTACCCTCTGCGATGCAAAATCAGGCCGCGCCAATATTGGGCGCCAGCAGTTTGGTGTGGGACTTTTTGGACAAGCAGGTGATGGTGGCGCATTAATACCCTCAATAACATTTCATTGGGTCTGATTCACATCAAATAAATAGACCCAGGTTGCTGCTGTCCCTTTTGGTCAGGCAACGGTTTCCTGATCAACGT
>JBJTHA010000038.1:0-6764 GCA_046094265.1 Cytophagales bacterium | reverse complement strand
AAATAGATCCAACATTTTTTCCATACGTGGTGCTGCCGATCAAATAAACGTCCATGTAAGGCTTGAGCCCATTGATGAGCAACTCGCTGGCAGAGGCCGTGCGCGGGCCAGTTAAAATATACACCCTGCCGTTGCGCAACATGTTGCCTATGTTTTGAGTTTTGTTTACAAACTTTGTAGATAAGAAAGCCGCCCCATAATTGGGATCGTTAAGGATTTGTTGTGTAAGATTAGCATTGTACTGTCTTTTCGCAAATACTTTGGTGTTATCCACACCCTTTCCAATCAATGAAGCGAGGTTAACGGTGGCCGCTTCAGCGCCCCCACTGTTAAACCGCAGGTCAACAACCAGGTCGGTAATGCCTGCAGCTTTAAACCGATCAAAAACGGCATCCATTTCATCATTGTATTGTGTACTACTGGCAGTGGGCCCGGTCGAAAATAGGTTATACACATAGTAACCGATTTTACGATTGCTTACGGTAATGACTTTATCGAGGAAGTTGGGATTTTCAGCATACTCCACGGTTGTTAATGATAGTGTTTGGGAAGCCCCAACTGTATTGTTTACAACAGGTCTGTAAGTAATCGAGTGATTCTCGCTAATTGCCTGTAACAAGGTTTGATAGTTACTCGCTGTAAGCTGTGTGCCATTAATTTTGTCAATGATATCTCCCCTCTTTAGCCCGGCTGTTTGAGCAGGTGACCCTTTTTTAATGTAAAGTATTACGGCTATTAAGTTTACTTTTGCATTATCGGCATAGTACAAGGCAAACTCATAACCCGCTTCTTTGGTTACGCCTTGTAAAGAGTTGAGTAAGTCTTGATAATTTTCTTGTATCCACGAGAATTTGTCATCGGGTTTGTTCAGGAGCGACTCGAAAAACGGCTCGGGGGCCAATGTCTTGTTGGGAGATGTTGGGATCTTATCTGTCCAATAGTAGGCTTCTTTCATGTTTTCTAATATCCACGAGTTTACGTAGTCATTGGGATTGACCGGATCATCTTTTTTGCACGACTGCAACGATAACAGCGCTGCTGCTATCAAACTCACTCCAACACCTCTTACAATCAACCTTCTCATTTCTTTTTTCGTTTTAGTTCAATTTTGAATTCGGTTTGCTGAATCACCAGCCGTTGTTCGTCATAACCTTTTTTCCGAACGGTCACCGTTTCACCGATGGCAAGATAAGGCAAAAAGAACGTGCCACAGTGATTGGTAACGGTTAATACGTTGCCGTCTTTTGAAACAACCTCCGCGCCTTTGATTTTCTTTCCGGTGGTGGAGCTTACCTCACCGTAAACCGGAATTTCACCATCGGCTTGAATGATGATTACGCCATTGCCACCTTTCGGACCAAAAAGTTCAACACCCTTCTTCCCCGGCAAGTAATCGATGCGATCAAAATTGTTGAAGGCGGTAGTATCCTTAACAATTTGACCGTTCAACATTACAATCGGTTTGGGTGCTTGCGCCAGGCATTCGACTAGCGGTGCAACCGCAACAAAGCAAACAAAGAGGGCTTTCATTTGATTAATTTTTGATACCCAACTGCAATCTTCAAGCCAGCTACGCAGGTTTGTATTTAGAACCTTTGAAAATCCTTTCTCCTTCTTTTATTTTCATCAGCTGTTGCAATTTCACGTTTGGGTTCCGCTCCATGAATTTATTCACAATTTGCCAGCCGACCCACATCCCAATTCGGCCAGGGCAATCTGGGCTAACTTCAATCGTTTTTGGCCTTTCGCTAATGTATTTCTGCTTCACGTGGCGGCTGGTGTTAAAAAACACTTCATCATCCACCAAACGCTTCCAAATGATATCTTGGTTCTCTCTCGCGCCTTCAATTTCTGCCTGCGTATAGCCTATGAGTACGCTGTCGGGCACGCAGGGCATCATGTGCTTGGCAAAATAGTAAGCCTTGCCATAGGCAATCATATCGGCCAAAACAGACTTATCCGCATCGTCTGCTGAATTTTCAATTCCGTAAAGTAACATCGCGCTGGGCACCACAAATCGTTTGTGATACCTTCGCTGCATGTATTCATACATGTTGGGTTTGTATTTTGCATCGCGCCCCAAATAAAAATCGAGCCCTACTATGATCAACGAATCGCTCACAAACAGGTCGCTCTCCATCCCGGTGATTACGGTTTGTATTTTTGGTATCGGAAAATCCGGGTAGTAATAGCGTATGTTGGTAAAGGCATCCTCAAATTCTCGTTTCAACTCATCACCGTTGCCGAACACGCGCTTGGTCTCCATCCTTAACGTATCGAACGATGGGTGGCGAAATCTTTGGTACAATTGGTTGATAAAAGCAGAGTCATTCTTGTAGCCTTCGCGGTTGAAAAAAACATCGCGCAAAGCAACATGCCGAGAGAAAAAATCCACCAATTGTTGTTTATCGTCAAATGTGAACAATGAATCTTCCAACGATTGGAAGTTTATTTGAACGCGATTTGGGTTAGGTGGTTGAAAAACACACTCTTCGCGGTCTTTTTTGCACGATGCCAGCACTACACCAAAAAACAATAGCAATAGAAATCGATTCATTATGAAAGCATTTGTAAAACACCAACGAACGTCTAGTTCTTTCCTTATTTTTGACAAAATAATTAATGATTAAAGGAAATACCTCAAAAGCTCTTATTCAAGTTGCGCATATTCAATGAACCTTCGCACCATTGCCACGCAGAAACCGACCATCACTCCACCTGTGCCAAGCCACAAAACATTAATGAAGGGCTTCTCCAAGGCTTTGATCACCACCCAATCCTTTTGGCGAACATTAATCCCAATTAAGAACTCGTTGGCTTCAGGCAAGATATTCAAAAGCGTCAATTTCACCCCTAAATCATTGATTTCTGATGAAATTCGACCAACCTGTGACTTGCCGCGAATCAGGAAAATGGGTTCTGCATAGAACGTTTCCCGTTCGCCCTGTACCTTGATTTTGGCCTTAACCGCCACATCTTCGGGCGCAAGTGGTATGCCGTCAATCTCGTCTATCCTGGTCACTTGCTCGAGCGAGCTCGTATACTTGGCGTTAATGTAGAATTCCTCACCCATCTGCATCTTTAACTCTTCTAATTTTCCCCATTCTGGCTCTTCGTTTTTGTTCATCGGCAGTGACACGTGGGTATACAAATCGCGGCTCAGCTTTCGCTTGATGTCGGGCGAGGCGACAAACCCACCCATCTGGTCATTGATCTGAACGCGGGGAAAAAGGGAGGCCGAAACCTTGCCATTTTTCCTTAACTCAATTTCATAATATGTGTTTTCAGGATAAATTTCAAATGTATCTTTTGTTGAGTAAAGCTTGATGCCTTTGAACACAATGTCTTGCTTGGCCACTACTTTAAACGGATTGTTGGTTGGGTCAACGTGATTCTTATTGACATATCCGGATTTGTGCCGAGGTTCAAATCGTTCGCCCAAATACTCCAGTTCATAGCCGGCCATTTCGCGTGGCTCGTTAATGAACAAGAGTAAGTTATCGCGGTTAAACTCCGTGGGCAGTTCTTTGGAAATGAGCATGCCCGAGTTGTTCAACGAAACCACTTTGGAATAGCCCGCTGAAAACATCACTCCTATTAGCATCATGCCAACGCCAATGTGTGCCAACGCCCCACCCGATAGTTTAGGATTAAGTTTGATCAAACTCAAAAGCACCTTCGCGTTACTAACAATCAAATACACACCGGCCAACGTCAACACCAAGTAAGTGGGCTCATAGATTTTTGCAAAGGCAATGACAAGGGCAAAAACGATAAGCGTAACCATAGCCGGGGTGGTTAGCTCATTCTTTAACTTTTGCTTATCTATTTTCTTCCACCAAAAAAACTGACCTGTGCCCGAAATAATTGCTACCGCCACGCCAAACCATAATTGAAATTTTGAGTAGAACTCAACCTGGTTGGCAGGTGGTGCCAGATTCGATTGTATGCCGATCAAGGAAAGGAGTTTGTTGTAGACGGGGATTGAGGTGGGCAGCAGCACCTGAAAACCCATCAGGCAAAGAGTAGTAGCCCCCAAGAAAATCCAAAACTCGCGCGAGTAAACAGAAGCTTCCTTTTCTGAAGATGGGATTTCTTTCCATCGAATCATGGTCAAAACAATCGCCCCCACCAAAAAGAAAAACAAGTAAATCAACAGCTGACCTGATAATCCTAGGTCAGTAAACGAGTGGACGGACGCATCGCCTAATATGCCGCTACGGGTCAAGAATGTTTGGTAGAGCAATAGGATGAACACCGCAATTGTTAAAATGATGGAGGCTTTCAATGCCGTGCCACTGTTCTTGTAGGTGATCATCGTGTGGATGGAGGCAACCAGCACCAGCCAAGGGACATAAACCGCATTTTCTACTGGATCCCAATTCCAATAGCCGCCAAAGTTGAGCGTTTCGTATGCCCAATAGCCGCCCATTAAAATTCCTAAACCCAAAATACCGCCTGCGAGCAAAGCCCATGGCAAGGCGGGCTTCACCCATTCCATGTACTTCTTCTGCCAAAGGCCCGCAATGCAAAAAGCAAAAGGGGGCAATGCCAAACCAAACCCGAGGAATAGGGTGGGGGGATGGATGACCATCCAATAGTTTTGCAACAGCGGGTTTAATCCTTGGCCATCTTTTGGGATAAAATCGGGTTGAAGTTTAAAAATGGGGTCGTTGATGGCATCGCGCAACAAAATGAAAGGCGAACTGACAAGTTTTAAATTGATGCCCGGAATTACTACCCCCAAAATCATTGAAGTTAAGAAGGCTTGGACCAAAGCAAATACCACCATGCTTGGCGCTTCCCAGGATTTTTGTGTTTTGATCAGTACTACCCCAATAATGATGTGCCAAAACATCCATAACAAGAAACTACCTTCTTGCCCATTCCAGAAAGTGGAGAGAAGGTAATAGCCTGGAAGGTGCGAATCAGAATGGCTGTACGCATAATGGTATTCGAAATAGTGTTGCTGAATGATGACAAACAGCGTCACCAATACAGCTAAAACAGAGAAGGTATGCCCGTAAAATGCCACGCGGCCGTTTTGCAGCCAAGCATCTTTGCTTTGCAAGGTTGCAGTGGTTGCCTTCCAATATGCAAATGCACTGACCAAAGAAGTAACAAAGGCAGTGACAACAGAGAGGTGACCTAAGTTACCGATGAGATAATGCATGCGAATGTTGAAATTTGAAATTTGAACAATTTGAAAACAGGCTCATTTTCAAATTAAACCCCCGCATTTAGTTTTTGTTCTTGGTACTTTGACGGGCATTTGAGGAGGATTTTCTTCGCTACAAACAAATCGTTTCGATAGCTGCCGATGATCACCACTTTTTCTGACCGCAAGAAATCAGGTGGCATGGGTTCGTTGTAGAACACTTTTTGGGCTTTGCCTTTGTCGTCCACCAGCATAAAGCTAAACGACAAGTTATCGGCACTTTTTTCGATGCCGGTTATTTTTCCGTCTGCATCCTTGGAAAGTTCACCCACTACGTGAATGGAAGACGTGCTTCCGTTTGAAGCCAGTTGGTAAGCTTCGTCAAAATTGACGTATGTGCTTGAGTCGCCTGCGGTGGATACAATGATTACGATGGCTACCCCAATAATGGCAATGGCAAAAATGTGCGATTTCTTCATACTCCTTCTCCTCTAATTTTTGGCATGTAAAGGTAGGGTTTTTTACGCCCAAAAAGTCGAACGGCAGCGGTATATCTTCTGAATGAAAGTCTTGAAAAAAGCCTCTCATCGAGGCTTTTTCTGTACCCAGGACGGGAGTTGAACCCGTACAGCTATTACTAGCCACAGGATTTTAAGTCCTGCGTGTCTACCAATTCCACCACCCGGGCGGGTAGGATAACAAAAAAGCCCCGCGTAGTACAGGGCGTTTTATGTTACTTGAGCGGGAAACGAGACTCGAACTCGCGACCCCGACCTTGGCAAGGTCGTGCTCTACCAACTGAGCTACTCCCGCTTATTTGCCTGTAACAAAGTCAATGGCTTAAATGACTTTTTACTTATTTCGGCACAATTCCCGTTAAAAGGGAGTGCAAAGTTAATCTCCCCGTTTAAATTTCCAAATCACAGTTTATCTGTTGGATGTCGAATTTTTTTGGCTTGAGCGAAGTGGTACTCGTTATACTGATCAGATTGGCCCTTAGGTATTGATAAGGATTTGAATGCATTGCCCTTCAGTGCCTTGGCTTGGAATAAGATTTGGCCAATGTGGTGTGGATAATGCGCCAACTGCCGCTGGATTGCTTCTAATACTGTTTGCCCTTCGTTGCGCACATAAACTACCTTCAAAAGATCGTTGGGTTGTAGGGATCCGAGTGCTTCAAAAAGACATTTCCAACCTTTTTCCCAAGCCTCCATCATTGCTTCTTTGGTCGGGTAAGTTTCGTCAAATTCCGCCTCTCGGTTTCGCCATTCTTTCTCGCCATCTGTAGTTAAGAAATCGGTCCAACGCGATAACATGTTGCCGTTCAGATGGTGCACAATCAAGGCAATGCTGTTGCTCGCTTCGTTTGGCTTGGCCAACACTTGGTCATCAGTCAGTTGTGCCATGGCCTCCTCACCCAGCTTTTTGTAGTAGTTGAAAAACTTGGTCGAGCTCTCTAAGAATTTTTGTTCAATCATGTAGCCTATATCTAAAAAGTTTTAACGGAAATCGGTATAAAAAAGGTTTTAACCATTAAACTCCTTCTTTGATTTTCTGTCTAATCCTCAATAAAAAAAGATAAAACTTTATGAGAACGATAACATTT
>JBJTHA010000037.1:0-8665 GCA_046094265.1 Cytophagales bacterium | reverse complement strand
GACTAATTGTGGACTGTCGTCTGTGGACTTTCAAATAGTGTCCTGGCAATAGTTTTTTGACGTTTTTGAAAATCGTTTGTGGTGCTGGAATGTAGTTTAGTTGAAGGTAGGTATGCAGCGATGTAAAGTCGAGTTCTTTTTCAATGCCGTAGGCTAAGATGGATTTCATTTCGGAGGCGAAAAGAAATTTGTCTTCGCCCATCAAATAGAGTAGGGGTTTTACTCCAAACCGGTCGCGGGCGATAAAGAACGATTGCTCTTGCTTGTCGTAAATACAAAAGGCAAAAAATCCATTGAGCTGGTGGAGGCAATTTTCTTTTTCTTGGATGTAAAGTTTGAGCAGAACCTCCGTATCGGAATTAGAGAAAAAAGTGATGCCTTTGTTTTCCAGTTTCTTTCTCAGTTCCTGAAAGTTGAAAATCTCACCATTGAAAATAATTGTGTAACGCTTGGTTTCATCCCACATCGGTTGATGGGCCACTGCTCGTGTATCAATAATTGAGAGCCTACGATGTCCGAGTCCAACAAAATCGTCATGATAAACATCCTGATGGTCCGGGCCGCGTTTTTCTAAGGCTTGCGTAGCAGCCGTGATGTTGATGAGATTGAATTTCCCAACGAGATTGAAAGCAAAGATTCCAGTTATGCCACACATGTTCCTAAGAGCAAAAGCTACAGGCAGCAGGCCACAGTCTACGGGCCATGATGTTCGCACAAGCAACTTGTAGCTTGCAGCTCGTAGCTTGCGGCTTACAAAAAAAATCTTCTCCCATTAACGAATCTCTGAAATACTGATGTTCCTCACCCACACCTCACTTCCATGGTCTTGTATGGCAATGTGACCTTTCTTCGCAGCTCCATATCCTACGGCTTCGTTCCATTTGCTTTTGGCCTTGCGGTCTTTCCAATCATCTGAGCCGAGTTCATACTCCACAACTTTTTTTCCGTTTAGCCAGTGCTCGACATGATTGCCATTTACTACCAATTTCGATTCATTCCATTCGCCAATAGGTTTTGGTTGTGCGCCTTCCGCTACGTGCATTCCATAGTTAGAGGCGGTCTTTTGCCATTCTTCGATTTTGCCCGGGTAGCCGATGTCATCTAACATCTGGTATTCGGGGCCGCTGTAGTAGGGCTCGTCAAATTCTTCTGTCACCCGAAACATCAACCCGCTGTTTCCTTGGGCAGGAAGTTTCCACTCCCAACTCAATTCAAAATTTTCATATTGATTTTCAGTAATTAAATCGGCACGTTTTTCATTTCCGTCAAATGGCTTACAATGCATTGTACCATCCACTACTTCCCAGCTGTTGTTTTCCCTTCCTTTGAAAAATCGCCAACCACTTAAGTCTTTTCCATTGAAGATAGACGCACTTTGCCGGGTTTCTTTGGGTTGGCAACTGACCATTAAAGCTACAGTCAGTATGATGACATAGAATTTTTTCATAAAGTAAAGTTGGCAAAATCCTTGGTCTCGAACAAAATCATGGGCTTTCAAAAAACAAAAGCCCTTCCGATTGTTCCACCATATTTCACGGATTGGGTCGGAAGGGCTTTGCGAGCCTGATCATGATTTACCAATGAGTCAATAGAATGAGCACGCTTAGAATGAAACACCAAAGCTGAATGCGTTCAATTTAGGGCCCTTATTTTCTGCAAACAGTTCGTTCATGTCATAGTTAAAGAAGAAGTCTGCACCCTTAAAGCCAAGTTGCACACGCAAGCCGTAGCGTAGGTTGTTGATATAATATGAGTCATGACGGTGCTCTTTTTTGGTGTCGCCATTTTGCTCAAATTTTTGTTTGGTATAGCTGTCGATTCGGTAACCAACATAAGGACCTGCGCCAAACCGAAATCCCGAGCTTGAACGGCCGTTGAAAAATCCCGGCTTACGACCGCCTCCACCAAAATCGATCACCGGTACCAACGAGGCTTGCACATATGCAACTGTCAACTTACTCTTATCATAAGAGACATCTCGCGTATCTAAAGCGAAGTTCACCTCACTGTCGTTTTTGGTCATCTGCACGCGGTCGTTCTGGAACTTAAAATTATACCAGCTAAAACCACCGCCCCACTCTAAGAAAAACTTATTTGCCAATCGTGTGCGTTGGATAGAATTTAGTGCTACGTACCAACTGCCCCACGGACGAACGCTGTAAAGACTGTTGTTTTGGTCAGGGAATTTTCCGTTTTCCAAGTAATTGTTTGTTCCCAAGTCCATCGAAAATGTGCTGAAGGTTTTCCTGCTGTGCCATTTGCGTTTGTAAGTTTGGTAGCTTGAGTAAGATTCTTTGTCCTCGGACTCTGATTTTTCTTCAACCCGATTTTCGGTTACGGTGGGTGCGGTTTCGCTGGCCGGAACAGTATCTTTCAAGTATGCAGAGGCAGGTTTCTCTAACTGGCTTGAGTCACGTTTGTCGAGTTTCTGAATCATATCGTCCATCAGCGACTGAAAGTTATAGTGCTTTAACGTTTCCAAATCTTTTTTATCGTGAATGGCAAAAATGACTTTGCTTGCATCGCCCACTTTAATGACAACCGTGTCTGCCTTTTTTTGCGCTATTGAGTAATGGAAAGCAATAATTGCTGTAAGGAATAATACTCTTGTTTTCATATGTGTAAGATCTTAATTCTTAATTCGGTTTTATTCTTGCGTTTCTATGGGCTTTTGTTTTTTATGATTGAAGGCAAACAAGTTCTCTTTCAAGGTTTGGAAGTTGAGGTTGCTTTCACCGTTTTTTAAATCAACCAATACACTCTTAATACTCCGCTTTTCTGCACGTGCTGTCGCCACGGTTTCGGTAGCAATGGGCTGTAGGGTAAACTCCAACACAATTGGTTTTTGCGGCTGCGCAGCAACGGCAGGGGTCGCTTCTGATGGTAAAGCAATTTGAGCAGCAACTGTCACTTCCACTGAATTTGTTTCGCCTTTTGTGATGGCCAACGTTGCTTGTTGATTTGCTGACGGCTTAGTGGTAGACGATTTTGCCACAACGGGCTTCGCGATCTTTCTGGGAGGCCGCTGCGCTGGTGCAGTAGTAGACGGGCTTGGGTCAATTGGTGGTTTTGCAATGGCGGCTGGAGATTGCGCTGGAGGGTTGTCCATAGTTGCAACCGTTTGGCTAACAGTATTGCTGGTTTGCCACGTATAGGCCCACCACCCCATCGCACCCACCAACAGCACTGCGGCAGCGGCACGCCACCAAATCACTGGTTTACTTTTTTTTTCCAGTTGGTGCTCTACTTTTTCCCATGCCTCGGCCGAAGGCGGCAAGGAGTGGTTTTCTAGCTTATTCTTAAATAACTCGTCCATTTTATTCATGGCTCATGATTTTTTTCTGTTCACCTTCTAGTTCCGATAATTTTTTCTGCAGCAAAGCCCGCGCGCGACTCAACTGCGACTTAGATGTATTTTCGCTAATGCCCAACTGCTCAGCAATCTCTTGGTGCGAGTAACCGTCAATCGCATACAGGTTGAAGACTACCCGATAACCTGTAGGCAACGATTCAATCAGCTTCATTAAGTCGTCTACTGCCAAGTGGGCATCCAAATGTTCATAGTTCAATTCCCGGTCAGCGGTGTCGATGTCTGTTTCCAAGTACATGTACTTTTGCTTTCGCAGATAGCCGAGTGATTCATTCACCATGATGCGCCTGATCCATCCCTCGAAGCTGCCATCGGCCTTAAATTGTTCAATGCGCTCGAAGATTTTAGTAAACGACATTACCAATACGTCTTCGGCTTCCATTTTGTCTTTTACATAGCGGCAGCACAATGCATACATCTTACCCGAGTACAAACGATATAAATCACGTTGGGCGTGGCGATTTTGGCGCTTGCATCCATCAATTAATTCCTGTTCTCGAGCACGGTAAACTTGTAAACCCATTCAATACAATTCAATAGCTAGATGCGTATACGTGAGTAAGGGTTGCATGGTGACGAAAAATCTTTGGCAATCGAGTAGATTTCCGGCTTATTAGCTGAAAAAATGGAGGTTTTAGCGTAGCTTTTGAATGTATTCAACCCAATGCGGTAAGTCGTTTAATAATTTCGTCATCACCAAGTGGGCGCGTTCTTCAAACAAATTCATATTGCCATTCGCTTCGCTTTGTGCTTACAAGTCTGGTACACCACGTAAAATGAGGAGCTTCTTTTTGTTTTTCATGGCAGTGTAAGCAATCGCGCCCGATTCCCAATCGCCTGCTATGGCGCGGTATTCTTTTCTTAACTTTTCTATTTCGCTCGTTTGCAAATCTTTATCGGCAGAGACTAACGTGGTCTTTTTCACCTTAACTGGAAGTGAATCCCCCAACCAAGTTAAAACAATGCGGGTGGCGTAATCAGCAATGGCCTCTTTTGAGTCGCCCATAGCTTCGATGATGTCATATATAATCGTTTGTTCGGCCAGGACTACATCTAGTCGTTCAATTTCACCTTCAAAGCCACCACACGTGCCGAGGTTAATCAGTATAACAGGCTTGAATTCATCGATGACATATTGTGTTGCGCCAGCTGCGGCTACCTTACCCTATCCCTCTTGAAAAAACAAAACTCTTTGTTTGGCAATCTTCTTGAAAAAATACTCCCCCCAGGGTGAAGATTGAAGTTTCTCGTTCGGGTAATTTTTTTTGAATGATTTCCACTCCATATTGGCAGAAATCAAAACTGCATATTTAATGCGCTCTTTCGAAAGCGTAAACTGCTGTACAGCCAGCAATACAACAACTGTAGCGAAAAATTTCTTCATACTTAAACTTTGACAAAAATTTTGCGCTTATGCATTTGCCAAAGTATGACCAAAAAGAAAAGGATCAGTGTGATCGCGAAAGCCAACGATGCATTTTTGGGACTTAACCAGTTGGCGTAGGCATTTTGATAAATGAATGACCACAATGAGGTTTGATTTTCGCCTTCCCCTACCTTGATGCGCAAAAGCATTTTGGCCAAAAGCCCTGAAGCTACAAACACAAACATGGCGTTGGTGCCATAGTAGATAAATGGCATCGACCATTTTTTAATTCCTTGTACGTCAATCAGCCAATAGCATGCAGCGAAAAATTGCATAGCGATGCCTCCTGTGTATAATACATAGCTGCTCGTCCACAGTGCTTTGTTGATGGGGAAAATCATTCCCCACGCTAGGCCTGAAACTATCAAAAGCGCCCCAACAAAAAACAGCCAAGCTACTTTTTTGGCTGGCTCATCAATACTGGAAAAGAGTCTTCCGCACAGCATGCCCAAAATGCCCGTGGCAATGGCCGGCAATGTGCCGAGAAGCCCCTCAGGGTCCCATGTTTTGCTTTGTGCCCACAAGTGGCCGCTTAGTATCAATCTATCCAGCCACGCACCCAAGTTGGTTTCGGGTTCTAGGTTGGCTGCACCGATGCCCGGCACGGGGATCATTGTCATCAATACAAAGTAACTTAACAGTAAAATCAAAGCAATGCGAAGCTGCGCAAGCCATTGTGTTGATAAATACAACATCGCGCAAGCAAGAAACACTAAGCTGATGCGCTGCAATACACCGGGAATGCGCACCGTTGTGAAGTTGAATTTTGGAACGAGTGCGAGCATGAGACCCAGCGCAAAGATGATAGCTGCACGCTTGAGTATTTTAATCGTATTTTTTTTTGATAGCCCCTCCGACATCTTTTGCTGGTAGGCAAAATGAATGGATACTCCTACAATGAAAAGAAAGAAGGGAAAAATCAAGTCTGTAGGAGTGCAGCCGTGCCAATGCGCATGAAGTAGCGGTGCGTAAACGCTATCCCAACTGCCTGGGTTGTTTACCAAAATCATGGCTGCTACGGTCATGCCGCGGAAAACATCTAATGAATAAAGGCGTTCTTGCATGTAGGATTTCAAATTTAGAATTTCAGATTACAAATCACTCTTGTATCCAACTTCGAACTAAATTCCGTCAAACAATACACGTGACTCTAAATATTCCGGCACCACTATTTTCCAACCTTTCTTTTGTGACAATAACTGTGCAAAGGCCATCGCACTCTCTACTTCACCATGTGTTATGAATGTTGTATTAGGTGCTTTTTTGAAATTGTCAATCCACTGCAAAAGCTCGCTTTGGTCAGCATGGGCTGAAAGGCCATGTACTTCGCGCACGTTACAGCGTACGGGCACTTGTTCGCCAAACATTTTAATGGATTTTTCGCCTTCCAGAATATCTCTTCCGCGCGAGCCTTCGGCTTGATAACCAGCAAACAATACAGTATCTGTTTCGCGTGAAAGACGATGGAATAAATGATGTAAGATGCGGCCGCCTGTAACCATGCCGCTGGCTGATATGATGATAATCGGCTTTTTAATTTCGTTCAGTGCTTTGGAGCTTTCGCGCGTGTTGCAAAAATGGATATTGGGCGAATCGAAAATGCTCATCAATTGACTGCCTTGCCGCGTTACTTTTATTTTATGTAAACCACCGTGTCTCTCGTATAAATCGGTCACGTTAATGGCCATTGGGCTGTCAATGTAAATCGGTAGAGTAGGAATAGCGCCCTCTCGCATCATTTTGTTGAAATAGTAAACCAAGCTTTGTGTGCGACCCAAGGCAAATGCCGGAATGACGATTGCTCCATTGTTATTGCAGGCTTCATGCACAATGTGTTTGAGTTGCTCTTCTACATCGAGTTGGGGATTCACTTTATTTCCATAAGTGGATTCAATCACCAATATATCTGCCTCGGCAATGCTTTCCGGTTCATACATCACTGGGTCATGGTAGCGGCCAAGGTCACCCGAAAAGACGATCGTCTTTTGTTCGCGCTCGCCTTTCAACTTCATTTCGACAAAAGCTGAACCAAGAATGTGGCCGGAGTTATAGAATTTGACGGATACATTGTTGCTGATGTCAATCTCCTTTTTAAAGGGTTGGCTTTTCACCAGCATCAACACTGTCTTCGCATCTTCGGTGGTAAACAAAGGTTGTGGCTTGCTGTGTTTGGAATAGCCCCGCTTGAAAGCGAATAATGCTTCTTCTTCTTGTAGTTTGGCGGCATCCAGCAACATGATTTTCATTAAGTCTTCAGTGGCATCGGTGCAGATGATATTACCCGAGAATCCGTCTTTCACCAACCTGGGTAGATAACCGATGTGGTCGATGTGTGCATGGGTAATCACCACTACGTCAATATCGGCCGGGTCGATGGGAAGCTTGTCCCAGTTGCGTAGGCGCAATTCTTTTTGTCCTTGAAACATGCCGCAGTCCAGCAAGATCTTTTGCTTGTTGGCTTCAATTAGGTATTTGGACCCGGTAACGGTGCAGGCAGCGCCAAGGAATTTGATTTTTACGTCCATGAAGTTAATTTGAAGATAAGCCGATTTGTTCCATAGAAATGCCTTGGCAAAGATTTGAAAATGATGGGTTCTTTAATTCAAACTCAAAGTAGCGAAAGGGTAGGGGGAAAGCAAATCGTCTGGCTTTAGCAATTCGTTTTTAGCTCTACTTTGTCACAACTAAGTAACTGATTTTTTGATAGATGCACAGTATTTGTTTTTTGGGATTTTGATTTTGTTTGAACTCATTTAGGACATCTATTGTGGTCCTGATTTTTTGTGGTAAAATGGTTTTGATCAGTTCTGCCAGTTGAGGGGTGGATGGCACGCAACCAATTTTTAAGTATTCCATTTTCTCCAGCTGAATGAATAACAGACCCATCATACAAACAAACATGTGTCGGTGCCAACCGGCATACCCACGCACTTGGTATTGATGAAGTCCGAGTTGTTGTTTAGATTCCTGAAAAGATCGTTCTATAAAATAGCGTTGACTGTGCATAAAGGCCAAGCGGTGCTTACTTGCTTTCAAGTCATTACACAATATGTAGTGAGTCTTTCCATCTTCATCTTTACGTATAATAAGCTTTACTTCCATCACCGTTGCCTGTTCTTTGATGACCATGAAAACGGTTTGAAAGTAGAACAAGGCCCTCACCGCTTGCCCTTCTTTGGTGGTGCGCACGGTGAGTTTTTTAAAATCGCCATCGGATAATTTCCTTTTAATAGATTGTACCTCCACAGCTTTTCCTTTCACTTGGTGGCGCGTGTAGCTTCTCCCTTTTGCTGTTTTCTTTTCAGGGATAAATACCGTAGGCCTTTTCAAATACACCGTGGCATCTTTGGGAACATTGGCCACAAAGGTGATTTGCTGTTGGTGAAGTTGACAGAGAAGACCTTGATCCCTCCCATAGAAGCTGTCGAAGTTTACCCACTTAAACGGCACTTTTAAAATATCGCGCGCGTGTAGGATCATATCATAGGCCAGTTCGATTTTTGTCTTCTGTGTTCTGCGCTCAACAGGAACATCCACATCTCGCCTTCCACACCATTCTTTGGGCAGATATAGCAGCGCATTGATCAGGCAATAGAACCCACGGCACACCAAAGCGGCATACACGCCTACTTGGCAGTTGGCCTGCTTACCCAACTGCCCACAGTATTGATGCGTTACGCCTACCGAGTGGTCTCCCTTCTTCGGTATCCCACTCTCATCTATTGATAAACTTAAATCAGGAAGCCATGAGGCTGGCAACATCTTGATAAATAACCGTGAAAGCCGTACACCAACCAGTGTCCAGTCCCACGGACTCTCACTGATGAAATGGTTCAGGGATTGTGAGTGGCGCTCAACTTTTTTGCTGA
>JBJTHA010000036.1:0-4588 GCA_046094265.1 Cytophagales bacterium | reverse complement strand
ATGCCAAAATACATCTGGGGCGAACCAACCACTAACTCTGTTTCTGCATTGAAAATATCCTCAATACCATTCTCGATAACCGCCTTCATTTCCAAGCGTGCGGATTTTTCATTGTTGAGTTTAAGTAGATAAGAGGGCATCCAGTTTACGCCCGCTTGCATGGAAAGCTGTTGCAGATTAATATCGTTGGCCGATTTTTCTGGTGTCAGCAATACCATTCGCAAGGTGCTATCTTCCACGAGGGTGGCATTCATCTCCTCGCTGAAGTCTAATTGAAAAATGTTGTGTGTTTGTAAGTAGGTGATCTTCCCATTCTCCTGCCTCAGTTTTACCATCTGAGATTTCTTTTCAAAGCTCAAAATTTTTCCCGTTACTGCTTCGTCTTTTTTGTTGTGTAGTGAAATGGTTACTGTTTTGCCAACGTTGCCGCTAATCAATTGCCAGAACTCGCTGGCGGCTTCTTTCTTTTCAAGTTTATCAATTCTGAACGTAAGAGATTGTATGGCGTTTCCACCCGTGGCACCAATCCAATAGCCACCAAAAAGCACTTCTTGGGGAATGGGTAGCCGGGCCACCCCAGCCTTTATGGCTGACTTGCCTTCTCGTGTAAGCAAGCACGAGCCATTTTTGAAAATGGTGATTTTTTTTAAAGGCAACGGTTGTTGTGCCTTGCTGTTGAATGATGCAACTACGAGTAGAAGAGTAAAGAGGGTTCTAGTACGGTTCATAGTTCGCATATTATAACGAACACCAAATGTACGGATTTATGTGTGCCGGTTTACTTCAATTTCAGTCGATATTCCTTGCCCGGCAGCGCATCCACGGCATTTTTAAATTCTAGCCCCAATAGTAGTGAAGCCAAAATACCAGGCGATAGCTCTGTGCGCCACATTAATTCATCAATTTGAATGGGGCTTTTTTCCTTGAGCACTAGTAATACTTTTTTTTCTTCATAATCAAAGCCTTCCCAGTCAATCGCAGTAGAAGTATTTTTTGGTTTTGATTCGCCCACATTTTCCAACGACCAGTTCATGATGTATTCAAGGTCTTTCACCGAAGAGTACAAATGTGCTTTGTTGGTTTTGATCAACTTGTTACAACCCTCAGAGAATGTTATACCTAAATTACCGGGAACCGCAAAAACATCTTTGTTATAGGAGTTGGCAATATTTGCCGTGATCAGTGCACCACCCTTTTCCGCAGCTTCCACCACAATCAGTGCGTCACACAACCCAGCGATGATGCGGTTGCGTGCCGGAAAGTTGTGGGCATCTGGCTTTGTTCCAAAAATGTTTTCCGTGAGCAAACCGCCCTGTTCAATCATCTTCTTTGTTGTTTCTTTGTGAGCGGCCGGGTAAACAATATCCATCCCGCTACCCATTACCCCTATGGTAGGTAAGTTGTATTTGAGTGCTTGCTTGTGCGCATGAATATCAATGCCGTACGCTAAGCCGCTAACGATGAGTGCGTGATGTGGAACTAGCTCGGCAATAATTCGCTCAACGTTTTCTTTACCATAAGCGGTGGCTTGGCGTGTGCCCACAATACCAACGGTTTTTGCGTGGTTCAAGTCAGCATTGCCTTGGTAGTATACCAGCGCAGGTGCGTCTTCAACCTTCTTCAACCTAGCCGGATACTTCTTGTCAGTATAGAACAATATTTCGGTATTATTTTTTTCTGCTTTTTTGATTTCCCTCTCAGCGTATGCGATTGATTTTGCAGAAATGATGGCTTCGGCAGTTACAGCTCCCACACCGGGTATCTTCATTAACTTGCCTTTGGGTGTTTTAAATACTTGCTCGGCAGATCCGCAGTAGCTAATAAGTTGTTTGAGTAGGTAATCGCCTACACCTGCGATCCCATGAAGAGCTATGAATGATAGACGCTCTCGATTCATCCGTCCTTGTAATTGGCAGTTTGCACGTTCGAGAATTTTGAAATGACAGTGAAAATGAAAATCAACAAATTTTCAAATCGACACGTGTTTACGTTAAGAAAGCTTCTCCCGTACCTCGACTAAAAACAAGCGGACTTTTTTAAGTGATTCCAGTAACTCCATTTTGTCGCGCACAGATTGTGTGTCGTTCTTTAACATTTCCTTGGCACCTTGCAGTGTAAACCCCTTTTCCTTTACCAAATGATAAATTGTGCGAACATTTTCAATATCTTCTTTGGTGAACTGACGGTTGCCTTTCCGGTTTTTCTTTGGCTGTATGATGTCAAACTCAGATTCCCAGAAACGAATGAGAGAAGGAGCTACATTAAACTGTTCGGCAACTTCACCGATAGAGTAATACAACTTTTCGATTTCTTTCTCTTTGTAGGCCATGCAAGGTTTGAGGCGTAAACTGCTCAGTTTATCAATCTGAACATCATGCAAAGTAGTAATTCTTTATACTTGTAGCAAAGGTGATACAATTTTTTATCGACAAGCTATTCACAAACCTTTTGATTTCTTGACCCAGCCGTTTTCATCAATCTCAATGTTACTATCTTTAAAATCCTTTTGTGTTAGTTGCCTTATTCGTGTTAGTACCTGTTGTTGAGTGTCAATCGCAACTGGAGATTTGAAGTTTTGCTTAGTTGAGTTAATTCGCGCTTTGAAAAACTCACCTTTTGAGTTGGTAAATACTTTGATAATCGGTGCCCAACCGTTAATACCTGACACATTAATCCCTCCATAGGTGCAAAAATTACCCAAACTGTAAGCGATGAAACGATTTTTATATAGTTCAATTGCACGGGTAACGTGAGGGCCGTGCCCAAAGATAACATCAGCACCTGCGTCAATCATCTGATGCGAAAACTCGTAAACATTTCCCCTATTTTCTCCATAAAAAATTTCGTTTTTGCGTGGTACGTGCTCGTGTGCAGGCCCCTCAGCTCCGCCATGAAACGAAATGATAACGATATCCGAAATGGAATCAAGGTGCTGGACAATTTTTTTGGCCGTGGGTATGTCATTAATGTTTGCGCAGCCCGTGTTGGGCGCGAAGGCCGCGAAGCCAAACCTAATTCCATTTCTTATACATGTTACGTAGGGTTTGGTGGATTGGCCTGCTTGTTCAATGCCCACGGATTCCAATGCTTTGATGCTTGATTGTTTGCCGACCTCTCCAAAGTCACCTGAATGGTTATTAGCAAGACTCATTACATCGAAACCAGCGTTTGCCAAATTTTGCGCGTAGCGTTCTGGGCTTCTAAACACATAACATACTTTGGGATTACGGCAAGTTTTGGCATAACCACCTTTATCAAGCAGCACACCTTCTAAGTTGCCCATGGTCACATCTGCATTTTGCAGAATTGGTTCAACAGCCAGCATCAACTCTTTTCCATCTTGCGGTGGTAGCCCGCTGTTATCTGGATAGTTGGTACCCATCATAATGTCCCCAACACCAATGACGGTGACCGTGTCTTTTTTTTGACTGAAAGAAAGAGTGGATAAAGCAACGAAAGAAACGAGAAAACCGTAACGCATAAGTAAATTAAAATATTTTGTTGGCAAAATTACCAATCGGCAGTTCAAGGAAAAATAGAACGAGCGCGTTTAATCCAGCGAAGTAGTGGCGCGGCTGCCAAGCTCAATCAACTTTTCGTACTCTTTATTACTTAAGTCGCGCTGGAAAAAGTTGATGGGGTTGATGGGCACGTTTTTATAATGGACTTCATAGTGTAAATGCGAACCTTGGGAAAGGCCAGTGTTACCGACATAGCCGATTACCTGTCCACGTTTTACAAACTGACCGGGCTCTACAATATATTTTGATAGGTGTGCATAGCGTGTTTCAAAATCAAATCCATGATCGAGGTAGATTACGTTGCCGTAGGTGGAAAAGCCGGTATACAACACTACGCCATCACCAGTTGCGTAAACAGGCGAACCCATTGGAGCGGTAAAATCTAGGCCGTTGTGCGGACGCACATAACCCAAAATAGGGTGCATGCGTAAACCAAAGATAGTATGTAGTTGTGTTAGATCTTTGTTATTAATAGGCTGTATGGCGGGCCTTGCTGCCCACATTTTTTCTTTCTTCTGCAGTTCCGCTGTCAATTGTGTCATCGATTGCTCTTGAATATCCAATCGGTTTACAATCTTCTCGGTTCGTTCATAGGCTTTTTTAATTAACGGATAAGCAATGTCAGCTCCTTCTTTTTCGCGACCACCAACCCCTGCCTCGCGTTCGCTTGCCGATAATGGCTCCAAATCGAGTACTACTCTGAAGTTCTCATCGTCATTCTTTTCCAACGCTAGCAGCCGCTCCGATTCTCTTTCAATTTGCCGATACATCGTTCGCCATTCTGCTTTCAATTGCGCATTTTTTTGTGCTTGTATCGTTTCGTCCAAAGGTGGTAACTGCACCATCACGTAAACTACTGCCGCTAAACCCAACAAACACGAAACGCCCAGAAATTTGATAGAATTATGCCACAATTGCCTAGGCGTTACCACTATCGGCTCGTACTTGCAGGTATCAGCGTTGTAGGTGTATTTCACTTCTACCATTAGTCGAGCGATTGATTTTGTCTATTGCTTCTATTTACCAGTAGTTGGTATTGGCTGCTGTTTAAGCCACCAATCATAAAC
>JBJTHA010000035.1:0-12839 GCA_046094265.1 Cytophagales bacterium | reverse complement strand
CGGTTGTTTTGTTTTGCCTGCTAGCATCGGCATCAAAACGCCATAAAACAACCAATCAAACATAACCAAGTCAAGGGACCCCCCCATAAATAGGGGGTTGCGCACCCCCCCATAAAAGGGGTATTTTTGAAAAAAATATTTTTATGGGCGGCAAAAAGGCGTTGGTGGTAGATGATCATGCCATGGCACGCGAGGCGCTCGTGGCCATGCTGGCGGATGAGCCCTTACAAGTTTTTGTTGCGCATGATGCCGCCACTGCCAAGCAAATGTGCAAAGCCTACGACATCGCCATCGCATTCGTGGATGCGCGCATGTATCCGGAGGATGGCTTCAGCTTTATTCAACACATAGCGGCAAAGCACCCGAGCGTAAAAGTGGTGGGCATGTCAACTTTTGCCGAGGAAGCCACTATTGCGGAGTTCTTATCCGTTGGCGTAGTAGCTTTCTTGCCCAAAGAGGGTATCGGCAAAACCGAACTGTCTGCTTGCGTGGCTGCGGTGCTGGCAGGCAAAACCTATTTTTCGCAGGCAGTGGAGCAACTACGGCAACAACTGTTGCTGCAACATCACTTTCCCTCTACCAAGTTAAGCAAACGAGAGATGGAAATTGCAACTCTGCTAAGCCGAGGTTTTTCGCACAAAGAGATTGGGCAAAACCTTGCTATCTCAAAAGCAACGGTAGATGATTACAAGAAGAACATGTTAGAAAAAACCAAGACCAAAACCAGCTCTGAACTCATCGGTTTTCTATTAAAGAACGGAGTGCTTCGCTCGGGGTAGTTCAACCCGCACTTGCATGCCGCGCCCAACGTAAAAACGCATACTAAACGTTGCGCCAATGTTATTTGCGCGCAGCCCCATTGAGGTTGACCCCATGCCTATCGTCCGGTTCGGATCGGGGCCCCATAAGTCGTCTTCGGTTTCAATAACTACCTTGTCGGTGTACCAAGTGATGTAAATATGAAATTGCTGGCTATTGGCATGCTTGATGGTGTTCTGTAGTGCTTCTTGCACAATCAGTACTATTTCGTTCTTTTCCTTCGGGGTTAATTCAAAAGTGTTTTCCTCACCTTTTTCATTGACGATCACCCGCATGAGTAAAAACCGTTCAAAGCGTTTTTCGAAATTGTGCAAAAGTTCGCTGAGTGTGTTCTGGTGGTACTCTTCATCGATCATATTGGCAATAATGAACCGAAGTGAGACCACCGTTCTTTCCAGGTCATCTAAAAGGACACCTGCTTTTTCAACGAAAATGTGGGCGCGAGCGTTAAACTTTCCAAGCGTATTTTAATGGCCACCAGTCGCTGCACGGTGTCGTCATGCAACATGTTTTTAATGCGGGCGCGTTCTTCTTCAATCGCTAGCTTTACTTCGTTGGACTCTACATTTACCATCGGTTTGCGTGTCTCCTCCTTCTTTTTGGTCACTTTTTTTATAGGGTACATCTCGTCCACTCGCGTTTTCACGCCCGTCAATTCCTGTGCCGATTGGGTAGTGCTGAATTGGTAACCCAGCAATGCCCCCAGTGCCAAAAAAATTACACACAGCAAACTGATCCACTCAATAGTCATGCTGTAAAAGTATTTTATCGGATGGAAGATTTCAAGGAAACCAGCGGGTTGACATCACATACGTTGTATGGTATTTGAAATGGTTCGAATAATGCTGTTCTTTACGCCTTCGTTTGTTGCATGTCTTCGGAAAATATTTCAGAAAATAAAAAAGCTACCGCTTTTTTTTTGCTCATCTTGTTATCACTGATTTGGGGCACGTCTTTCATTTTGATCAAACAAGGGCTGAAGGTGTTTTCGCCTGAGGAAGTAGGCTCGTTGCGCGTGGCCGCGGCCACCGTGTTTCTATTGCCATTTGGTTTTTTGCGCTGGGGCGAGCTTAAGCAAGGCGATCATCTCAAACTTTTCATCTCGGGCATGATGGGTATCTTCATTCCCGCGTTTTTGTTTGCGTTGGCACAAACGCGCTTGCAAAGTTCCGTCACCGGAATTTTAAATACGCTCTCGCCTATTTGGGCAGTGGTGATGGGCGTGTTATTTTTTCATCAGCGCTTTCGCGGATTCGCTATCTTAGGCTTACTCATTTCGTTTGGTGGTGCCATCATTCTGGCGTTAGCCAGGGCTGATGGAGCGATAGGCGGATTCAATGGCTATGCATTGTTAGTGGTGTTGGCATGCGCACTTTACGGCACCAATGTCAACTATCTAAAATATAACGTGGAGGGACTCGGATCGCTCACCGTTACCAGTGTTTCATTGCTACTCATTTGGCCGTTTGCATTGGTGTATTTATTTGGCTTCACTGATTTTACATCTAAAATGGTAGAGCAGCCAGGCGCGTGGCAAGCCGCAGGTTTCATCGTCATTTTGGCGTTCATGAGCACGGCTGTCGCTAACCTTATCTTCAATAAGCTACTACAAATTTCTTCGCCTTTGTTCGCGGCCTCCGTTACCTATGTCATGCCCATTGTTTCGGTGATGTGGGGCGTGCTGGACGGAGAGAAACTATACCTCGGTCACTTCATTGGCATGGCGGCCATTTTGGGTGGCGTGTATTTGGCCAACAGGAAGTAATTACGCGCCAAGCAATTGTTTCGCTCCAACCTTTTCAAAAGTTTCTAAATTCAGCTCGCTCGCTAAAATCACACTCACGTCTTCGCGTGTTGCAAGCTCGGCCAATTTTTGCAGTGACACCGACCCCGTCATGTATTGTAGTCCGTTACCTTGGTAACCGCCCTTAAAATTTTGAAAGTCCGCTGGAAGAATGCTGCCTTTATTTGTGAAGCTAATGACCACATCAACCAACACATCGTTTGAGAATGGTAAGCCATCGCCTTGCTCAAACTTTTTGTACTCATAGCGATAATCAAAAGTCAAAGCAGAAATATCAGACAGAACAGCTGATGCCGTGGGATAGCTGCCCGCACCTTTGCCAATGAAGACTTGCTTTTCTGCGAAAGCACCCTGCACTAACACGGCATTGTACTCGTTGCGTACGTTGGCCAACATGTGGTCGGCAGGAATGAACTGGGGCGCTACCCAGCCTACAATTTTTCCATTGAGCTTGTACGCGCGGGCGACTAGCTTGATGGTTAGATTATTTTCGCGGGCATATTTCAAATCGACTGCCGAAATCTTGTCGATGCCAATGTTGATGATCTCTTCCGGCTTTACGAAAACCCCGAACGTATGGGCAATTGCAATAGTAAGTTTGAACTTAGGGTCGAAGCCTTTTACATCTAAAGATGGGTCGCTTTCGGCAAAGCCCAACTCTTGCGCACCTTTCAATGCATCACCATAACTTTTTCGTTCTTCAAAAACTTTGGTAAGAATGTAATTAGTGGAACCATTAAAAATTCCTTCAATACTGGTGATTAAATCATTGTCGTAATATTCTTCCAGATTCCTCAAAATGGGAATGCTGCCACACACCGAGCCTTCGTACAAAACAGAGCGGTTATATGTTTGCTGTAATTCATAGATCTCCGCAAGGTTTTCGGCCAGCATTTTTTTATTGGCCGTTACTACGTGCTTACCTTTCTCAACGGCAGATTTTACAATTTGAAAGGCCGCTTTGGCATCGTCAATCAACTCAACCACCACGTCAATGGCGGGGTCATTCAGAATATCGCTTGCCTCGTAGGTAAAAATGCCAGCAGGTAAACTTCTTTTTTTGTCGCGATTCTTCACGCAGATGCGAGCAATTTCTGCTTTCACCCCATGTGTTTTGTTCAGCACATGATACAGACCCTGCCCAACTACGCCAAACCCAAACAGACCAATTTTTAATTTTCTTTTCACTGACTGATGTATTTATACTTCTATTTCAATTTTAGTTTTCAAAAACTTTCTTACCATCGTTTTGAACTGATCGAACTCTACTAAGAAACCATCGTGGCCATACAAGGATTGAATTACCTCTAGCGTTGCACCGGGTATACCTTCTGCTAATAATTTTTGTTCTTGAACAGGATAGAGAATATCATTTTCTATCCCGATGATAAGTGCCTTTGCACGTATGCTTTCCAAAGCTGCCAGTACACTCTCCCGCCCGCGCCCCACATTGTGGCTGTCCATGGCCTTCGACAAAATCCAATAGGTAAAAGCATTGAAACGATTTGCCAGTTTTTGGCCTTGATATTGTTGGTACGAAGCTGCGCGGAAACCGTCTATCTTTTCATTGTTTTTTTCCGCTTGGGTTTCGGCATAAATTTCATACGCACGATACGAAATCATACCAATGGCGCGTGCTGCTTTCAAACCATTTGAACCTGCCCGTGTATCATTTTCTTTCCAAGTGGGGTCTGCCGCAATTGCCATTCGCTGCGCTTCATTGAAAGCAATACCCCAGGGCGAGTGCTGCGCGTTGCAGGCGATGGCAATAATATGTTTGAAAACATCTGGTTGATGAATCGCCCACTCCAAAACCTGTTGCCCCCCGAGTGATCCGCCCAGCAAAGTATGCACTTTTTCAATTCCTAAGTGCTGCCTCAGCAAATCAAAAGAACGAACTATATCTTTGTGTGTTACTAACGGAAATTCGTGGAAGAAATTTTTACCCGTAGTAGGGTTAATCGAAAGTGGCCCCGTAGAGCCGTAACAACCGCCCAATGTATTAGCGCAAATAATAAAATAATCGCGAGGATCAAACGGTGAACCCTCCTCAAAAAGACGGTGCCACCAATCTGTAAAATCCGAACTTCCCGTAAGGGCATGGCATACCCACACCACATTACTTCGCTCTTTGTTGAGTTGACCTAATGTTGTGTACTTAAGCTGAAAGCCGGGGAGTTTTTTTCCCAGCTCCAACTCAAAATCTTGTTTGTAATGAAATATTGTTTCTGATTTTAGCATTCTTTTAGCTTCAAGCCTCGTGCTACAAGTCACAAGCCTGAGGCCTGAGGCTTGTAGCTCGTGGCAATTTACGCAACTAGTTCTCCGGCAAACACCTTCTCAAACGCTTGTTGGAAGTCTGCCTTGATGTCATCGATGTGTTCTAAACCAACGGACACGCGCAGCAATGTGGGCAACACGCCTGATGAGATTTGTTCTTCACCTGACAATTGCTGATGGGTGGTAGCCGAAGGTTGAATGATGAGCGTTTTCGCATCGCCCACGTTCGCCAGGTGGCTCACAAGCTTTAGGCTGTCCACCAATTTCTGGGTGTTCTGTTTTGTACCTTTCACAGTAAACGAAAGTACTGCGCCAAAACCATTTGTTAAATATTTTTTTGCCAGTTTGTGGTAGGTGCTAGAAGTTAAACCGGGGTAATTGACGGTTTCAACATGCGGGTGTTGCTCTAACCATTGCGCCAGTGCCAAAGCATTATCAACGGCACGTTGCACGCGCAACGAAAGCGTTTCTAAACCTTGCAACAATAAGAATGAATTAAAAGGACTCAATGCCGGACCGAAGTCGCGCAAACCCTCAACCCTGGCACGGATGATGAACGCTATGTTGGGTAGCCCCAACGGATTGCCTTCGCCAAATACTTCCCAGAACTTGAGGCCATGGTATCCTTCGCTCGGCTCGGTAAACTGATTGAACTTGCCGTTGCCCCAGTTGTAGTTGCCACCATCTACAATCACACCGCCAATGGAAGTGCCGTGACCGCCAATCCACTTGGTAGCCGACTCAACCACCACATTGGCGCCATGCTTCAGCGGTTGAAAGAGAAATCCGCCCGCACCAAAGGTGTTATCTACCACTAAAGGCAGGTCGTGTTTCTTAGCCAAGGAGGCAATCGCATCAAAATCAGGAATATTGAAGCCAGGGTTGCCGATGGTTTCAAGATAAATGGCTTTCGTTTTTTTGTCGATTAGTTTTTCAAACGCTTCGGGCTTGTCACCTTCTGCAAAACGTACCTCTATGCCCAGGCGTTTAAAGGCTACTTTGAATTGATTATATGTACCTCCGTATAAAAATGAAGTAGACACAAAATTATCGCCTGCTTGCAAAATATTGTTGAGTGCTATAAACTGTGCCGCTTGGCCAGAACCCACAGCCAACGCAGCCACGCCACCTTCTAAGGAAGCCACGCGTTTTTCAAACACATCCGTGGTGGGATTCATAATGCGGGTATAAATGTTTCCAAATTCCTTCAGGGCAAAAAGGTTGGCACCATGTTCGGAATTTTTGAAAACATAGGAAGTAGTTTGATAAATAGGCACCGCGCGCGAACCTGTTGTGGGGTCAGCTTCTTGGCCTGCGTGTAATTGAAGAGTTTCGAATCGTAATGACATAATGATTTGAGATTAAGAATTTCTGATTTAAGATTTATTTAGTGAGATTCTCGTTTCAACGTTCCCGATTCGGAATTTGAAATCTTGAATCTATAATTTAAGAGGGAGCTTAACCGTAACCATACCCGTCACTCGGCAGGTCGTGCGTTAAGTTTGTTGCTGCCAGGCGTTCAACAACTAGCTACAACAACACATGTATGTACAACAACGTGTGTTGGCGGTAGAATTAAAGCAATGATTGTTTGATGATGTTCGAACTTTTGTTCGTGGGGTAATGATAGATGTGTTCATTTTCATACCGGTTTATAGTTCCTCAAAGACCTTCTTCGAGGCAGGTTTTAGCACCCTGTTAAGGGTTGCTAGCGGTTTGTTGAGCCTGTTCTCTCCCCGCTTCTTTATAAATCGGTTTGCCTAATTTTTAAGGGGCTTCCCCGACTATGATACCACAAACGTATACTTGTTTAGTAGAGTTTCCAAACGTTGTATTAAAAATTCTTAAATTTTTTTATTGTTCTTACAAGTGTTTGGCAATTAGTTGTCAAGGGATTTGAGTTCATTTTCCAATTCTTTGAGGGGGATGGAACGCATTTTGACAAATAACTCTGTATCCTTGGTCAAGAAATCGGACTTGCTAAATTGATATTCAGATTTAATTTTATCGATTACCAACACCTTTGTTTTCACTCCTTTCGGAATACCTTCTACCAATGCTGTTCCCCCTTCATCAAACAATATCGGCAGTATCGAGTTGAGCTCGTCAAATACGAGGTAACCTTGAGGTTGCTCGAATTTATCAAGCTCAACCACAAATCTGATTCGCTCAATTTCGGGGAACTCTAAAAATCTATCACAATTAATCCAACCTAGTTTGTTTATCATCAGTGCAGGGAAACCAATATATTTATCTGAACTTGAATCAAATTGAGGATTTGATTCAAGGAACTCGCCAGCAGTAGTATCATATGATATTGCGATTTCATGTGATACTGGTCCATTTCTAGTAACTAAATTTGTTGAATCAGCAATTTCCGCTTGGTGACCTGTGGCCGAAATTCGAAAATATTCAATTAGAACCTCTTCTTGGCCGTTGCCAAATTGTTTAATTGTTTCTCGAATATTTATTAAAGGAGAGAAATTCCATTCAATAGCATCATTTTCCACACTGCCGTAAAAAAGCTCACCTTCATCCACAAAAGGTGATTTGTTTCTGGGAAGAACAACCTTAATTTGATTGTTGTTTGCCAATTCAAGATTTCTGTTGCCAGAACTCGCAATAATGTTTATCATGCCGAATGACTCAATAGGCTTACCTTGACTTGCTGTGGTAACATTGTTTAGTATCATCTCTGACTTAGAAAATACTTCAGTAATCTGAACTCTAATTGAATCGGTTGGTACTCCTCCATCATATTCAAAGACAAGGCTCTTGGGCTGTATAATTAATTTAGTTCCTCGCGAAGTGACTAAAACGTGAAGATCATTACTCTTGAACGTAAATGATTCGGGAGGTTTTGATAGCAACTTAATATCTTGCTGAAGTGTTCTTTGCTCGGATGTGGAACAGTTGTAAAAAATAAAAATTAGAAACAGAAGTGCTTTATTGGTCATTTAGCTTTTTTCGGTATAAACCGAGACAACCAATTAAGTCACAATGCCCACAGGAATTTTTGTTTTTGAAAATAGAGCCTCTTGATGTAGAACCAAAAAATCAATCCGCGCGTCCTTTCTTTAATAAAACAATTTGCCCTGTGTGGTATAAATCGTGGTGAATAATTCCGTTGATCATCACGCGGTACGAGTACCCCATGCCATCAACGGTTTCTGATAACCTTTCTTCGGGGAAGAGACGAAGGGCAGCAACGAGTTGTTGCTGACTTTCAACGAGGAGGAGGGTAGACTTCTTCCAACTGCCATCCAATGGAAAGTTTTGCTCCTTGGAGACTTTGTATTCTTTGTTTCCCAGTAATCGCTGCGTTACAAAGGTGCGCCACGCGGTCATATGTTCTACCAGCTCAATTATGGAATGTGAATCACCAAATCGGTTCTGCGCTTGTTCTTCTTTTACCGCCCCAATGGTGTTGATTACCGATGGGCCATGCCACGCGTGACCCTTCCATTCGGGCTTCCCGTAAAATGAAAGCTCTAGCTGATCGATGAGATTCGATATCTCCATGGAAATTGTAATTGTCCCCTTCTATGTGAGCATGCCGCCATCTACCTGCAGCACTTGCCCGGTGATGTAGGTCGACATGTCAGAAGCTAAGAAAACACACGCGTCAGCCACATCTTCAGGCCTGCCTCCACGTTTGAGTGGTATTGCATCGCGCCAACTCTGCACGGTTTTCTCATCCAGCTTGCCCGTCATCTCGGTTTCAATAAACCCAGGTGCAATGGCATTACTGCGAATGCCACGCGAGCCTAACTCTAACGCAACCGATTTTGTAAATCCAATGATGCCGGCTTTTGAGGCTGCATAGTTTGCTTGGCCGGCATTTCCTTTCAAACCAACCACAGAAGTCATGTTAATAATGGAACCAGATTTTTGTTTCATCATGGGCTTGGTGGCTGCCTTCACTGTGTTGAAGCACGACTTCAGGTTCACGTTCATGATCTTGTCCCAGCTTTCTTCATTCATGCGCAGCAGCAAGTTGTCCATGGTAATGCCCGCATTGTTCACCAGTATATCAAGCGATCCAAATTCCGCCACTACATCGTTGATAAGTTTATCGGCTTGCAAAAAATCAGAAGCGTCCGATCGATAGCCTTTTGCTCTTACACCCTTTGCGGCTAGTTCGGCCTCCAAGGCTTGGCCTTGCTCTACCGATGACAAAAAAGTGAATGCCACGTTTGCTCCTTGTTCGGCAAACTTTAGTGCAATGGATCGGCCTATGCCTTTTGAAGCACCCGTGATGAGAGCCGTTTTATTTTGTAATAGTTTCATTTTTCTTCCGGATTATTTTTGAGACCACATTAATACAAAATACAACCATCAAGCCTGCGCCAAAACCTTTCAAATAGTCTGCACCGCTTTTGTTTGAAAGACTGAGCACGGTGCCTACTATACCCGCAATTGAACCCACTACCAACAGTGTCGAATCTTTAGTGCTCACGCGAAGAAGCCAGGTTTTGGTGCGAAAGTAATCTTTTTTCTGCATCAATATTTTAAATTAATTTGCGACCTCAAACCGTAAATCCAAAATTTTAAATCTAAAATAAATCATGGCAAACTTTGATGTTATCGTAATCGGCTCCGGCCCCGGTGGATATGTAGCGGCAATCCGCGCTTCGCAACTGGGAATGAAGGTGGGTGTAGTGGAAAAGGCAGAGCTAGGCGGCATTTGTTTGAACTGGGGGTGTATTCCTACCAAGGCTTTACTAAAAAGCGCCAATGTATTCGAATACATCAAACACGCAAAAGATTACGGTATTGAAGTGAAAGATGCTGCCCCCGATATGGCAGCTATGGTAAAGCGCAGCCGCGAAGTAGCCGCAGGCATGAGCAAGGGTGTACAATTTTTATTTAAGAAGAATAAGATTGAGCAAATTACTGGCCATGGAAAATTAAAGAAAGGCGGAAAAGTAGAAGTAACTGATGCCAACGGAAAGAAGACAGATTACGAGGCGAAGCATATTATTTTAGCAACAGGCGCACGCTCGCGTGAACTGCCAGCCTTAAAAATTGATGGCAAAAAAATCATTGGCTATCGGGAAGCAATGGTGCTACCTGAGAAGCCCGCAAAAATGTTGGTGGTAGGATCGGGTGCCATTGGTGTAGAGTTTGCCTACTTCTACAACACCATTGGCGTAGAAGTGACGATTGTAGAATTTTTGCCGCGCATCGTACCGGTGGAAGACGATGAAATTTCAAAGCAGCTTGAAAAGTCTTTCAAAAAATCGGGTATTAACATTTATACCAGTTCTGAAGTAACCAAAGTAGATAGCAGCGGTAAAGGCTGTGTATCCACCGTAAAAACGCCAACCGGAGAAATTAAAATTGAGAGTGACATTGTGCTTTCAGCCGCGGGCGTTACCACTAATTTGGAAAACCTTGGCTTAGAAGAAGCAGGGGTGAAGTTTGAGAAAGGAAAAGTGACGGTTGATCAATTCTATAAAACGAATGTGCCAGGTGTGTATGCCATTGGCGACATTACCAGCGGCCCGGCTTTGGCACACGTAGCTTCTGCGGAAGGTATTATTTGTGTAGAGAAAATTGCAGGCCATCATCCAGAGCCAATGAATTACAACAACGTGCCGGGCTGTACATACTGTTCGCCAGAAATTGCTTCGGTAGGTTATACAGAAGAAGCCGCCAAGAAAGCAGGCTACCAAGTCAAAGTGGGCAAGTTTCCGTTTACGGCATCGGGCAAAGCAAAAGCTGCGGGCGCCAGCGATGGTTTCGTAAAAGTGATTTTCGATGCTAAGTACGGAGAGTTTTTGGGCGCGCACATGATTGGTGCCAACGTTACCGAGATGATTGCCGAAGTGGTGGCTGCACGCAAACTGGAAACAACAGGCCATGAAATCATCAAAACAGTTCATCCGCACCCTACCATGAGCGAAGCCATTATGGAAGCTGCTGCCGCTGCGTATGGAGAGGTGATACATTTGTAACACGAAACATTTTAGCCTTGTTTCTTTTTTTTGGCGTGTAGTTCTTTATGGTACACACAAGAAAGCGAAAGCTAAGTAAGCTACCGATAAAATCTCAGACAAATTTGATTGGTTTCAAAGTTGCCGTATAATTCGAAAGAATAGACCCCAGTTTTCTTAGTAAAAGCCTTAACCGCCCTAAGCTAGCCAGGTTCTTATTCAATTTTTGATTAATAACGGTAGTTCAATTGACAACTAGTTGTTTAGAAAAGGCAATCAACAGGCAATCAATGCGGATGAATTGAAAAAAGAATATAAAAATTTAGTTTTGATTTGAATTCTAGTAGTTTATTTTATGAACGGAAAAACCATGAAGAAAAAAGCCGATTTGCAGAGTTCGCTGGAAGAAGAACACCGCATCCGCAAGGCATTTAAAGATAAAGACTGGGCAGAGATCAAAAGCTCTGACTCGTGGGTTATTTTTAAAGTGATGAGCGAGTTTGTAGAGGGCTTTGAGAAACTCGCCAAGATAGGTCCGTGTGTCACTATTTTTGGTTCTGCCCGCGTAAAGCCCGACAACAAATATTACAAGATGGCCGAGGAGATTGCCTATCAGCTCGTGCAACAAGGCTACGGAGTAGTGACCGGTGGTGGTCCCGGCATTATGGAGGCAGGTAATAAAGGAGCCAATCGTGCAGGCGGAAAATCAGTTGGCTTGAATATTTTTCTGCCGCACGAACAAAAAGGGAATTCCTATATTGACCCTGATAAGCTCATTACCTTTGATTACTTTTTTGTACGAAAAGTAATGTTTGTTAAATATTCCCAAGGTTTTATTGTAATGCCAGGGGGCTTCGGCACAATCGATGAACTGAGTGAAGCCTTGACATTAATCCAAACTAAAAAAATCGGACGATTCCCAATCGTGTTAGTGGGGAAAAAATTCTGGGGCGGTATGATTGATTGGATCAAGGAAGTGTTGATGGATGAGAAAATGATCTCTCCTGAGGACTTAGACCTTTTTAGCATCGTTGATACACCGGAAGATGCCGTACAGGTCATTGACGACTTCTATGCGAAGTATCTATTGTCGCCTAACTTTTAAAAAACCAGCTCTACTTATGCGCCCCTACATTTTGAAAGAAACCAATTGGAAGGCAATTCAAGAAACAAAGTTTGAGCTGGCGGTGCTTCCCTGGGGCGCTACCGAGGCACACAATTATCATTTACCCTATGGCACAGACATCATTGAGGCCGAAGAGGTAGCGGCTGAGGCTGCAAAGATTGCCTGGGAGAAAGACGTGAAAGTAATTGTATTGCCCTGCATTCCATTTGGGGTAAACACCGGGCAACTTGATGTTACGCTCGACATCAATATGAATCCCAGCACGCAACTGGCGGTGCTTCAAGATGTAGTGGATACACTCAACAGGCAAGGCATTTACAAATTAGTCATTTTTAACAGCCACGGTGCCAATCATTTCAATAACGCAATTCGAGAGTTGGGTTTGAAATTTCCCGAGATGTTTTTGTGTGCGTGCAATTGGTTTCAGTGTGTCGACCAAAAACTCTTTTTCCAAAATAAAGACGACCATGCAGGTGAAATGGAGACCAGCGTTATCATGCACCTTCAACCCAGTTTAGCACGACCACTTTCGGAGGCGGGCGATGGCAAGGCGAAGAAATTTGTTTTTAAGGCAATGCAAGAGGGTTGGGCTTGGGCCGAACGCAGGTGGACGAGTATAACAAAAGATACTGGCGTGGGCGACCCAAGCCAAGCATCAGCAGAAAAAGGAAAGCGATTTTTTGAAGCCGCCACACAAAAAGTAAGCGAGTTTTTAATTGAAGTCGCCAAAACGGAAAAGAAGAATTTCTACATCTGATTTATCGGGTAACGGTTTGCAATCTGAATTAATCTGTTGTATTCAGGCACCTGACCAAAATACATTTTCAAATCATCTCGTTTTCAAATTAGTATTCTATGTTAAATGAAATAC
>JBJTHA010000034.1:0-5312 GCA_046094265.1 Cytophagales bacterium | reverse complement strand
GATCATGAGTACGAATCGAACGGCTATTCTTATGGATACTTTGCGGGACTGACCAACGCCTATCGCCAAAATTATTATTACCCGCAGGCAGGTAGAAATTACTTGGTAATGGTGGCCATGAGGTTTTAATTACATCTAGCGACTTGGTTTATGCGAGACATTGCTTGCACATTCCGCCACAGAATGTATTCAAACAAAAATTACCGAATATGTTCTTTGGCTGTTCTCCAAATCGTATAGACGCGCCTGCATTGGGACTCACATATAAAATCTTTTTGTAGGTGTTGTCGGCATCGATGTTGCGAAACAGGTATTGCTCACCCGCAAGCCTATCATCATTTACTAAATTGCCTACTTTGGTCATAAAGATTCAGATATCAATTTACTTCTTCCTATCAATAATCGTCTTCATCTGCTTGTTCATCAGCACCGGGTTGATGGCACCAATAACGGATTTTAGCGTGGTCTCCAGTTTTGCGAGGTGGCCATCGAGTTCTTTGCTGAGTTCGTCAAAAACTTTGTAAGCGCCAGCGGTGGGTTTGGCATCGCCCGTTTCCAAACAGCGCCTCAAGGCAGAAAGTCGATTACCGAGTTTGATTGGAAAGTTAAGCGGGTCTTGGCCGCTGCGGTTTTTAGTTTGATACAAATCTTCTTCGATGGCGGTAATCTTGGTAATCAACTCTTTTGTCGATGCAGCAAAGGCGGGGTCATTCACCTCTTTGGAACGTTCTTCAATCTGCTTTTTCAAATCGCGAATGCGGATGACTGCTTCGTTGGCAGCCGACTCGCGGTCGCGGATTTTGATGGCCAAGTCAAACGTCTCTTTCAAATCTGCTTCGCTCACACCCTTCAGGTTTGGATTCATCTTCACCATAAACGGATACGTTTGTGTGTAGCTTCCTGCCTTGATGCGCACTTGATATTTTCCTGTGGGTGCCTTCGGTCCATTCTGTGGACGCGCTCCCCAAATGATGATGCCATCAAAAATGGTAGCTCCCTCGTAGCGGCCATTCCAGCGGAAGGTGTTCAATCCCGCAGCAGCGGTTGGCTTACTATCGCCACCGCCCCAGAAGTCTCCTTCCGTTGGTTTCTCTTCTGTTTTTGTGCCCAAATACTTGCGCACCAGATTTCCGTTCGCATCTAAAATCTCAAGCTTCACCGTGTCTACTTTGTCTTTTAAGTAGTATTGAAACGTAGCATCATACACACCACGGATCGCATCACTCGGTTGAAACAGAATTGCATTTTGCTTCATCAACTCGGGTGTGAGTTGCCGCAGCGGATTGATGTCATCCAAAATCCAAAACCCACGACCGTGCGTGCCCAGCACCACATCATCATTCTTCACCACCAAATCGCGAATGGGTGTATCGGGCAAATTCAATTGAAGCGACTGCCAATTGTCGCCTGCGTTGAACGATACATACGCACCATGTTCTGTCCCCAAAAATAAAAGTCCGGGACGCACATGGTCTTCACGTATTGATCTGGAGAAATGCCCATCTTTAATTCCGGTCACAATCTTCGTCCATGTCTTTCCATAATCAGTCGTTCTGAAAACATAGGGCTGCCGATCATCTACCTGATACCGAAATGCTGCCACGTAAGCTATACCGGCTTTGTGTCTCGACTCATCGATGATGGCAACTACAGAATTTTTTGGTAAATCCTTTGGTGTAATATTCGTCCAGTTTTTTCCGCCATCACGTGTAATGTTTATCTTTCCATCGTCACTTCCTGCCCAAATCGTATTCACATCATGAAACGAAGGAGCAAGCGCAAATACAGTCGCATAAATTTCCGGGCCGTTCATGTCGCGTGTGATCTCACCTCCAGATATTCCCAATGTCTCAGGATCGGCATACGTTAAGTCAGGAGAAATTTTTTCCCAGCTCTGCCCGTCATCGGTGGTTTTCCACACGTGCTGCGAACACGTGTACAAAATTTTTGAGTCTCTTGGAGAGAAGACGATAGGATACGTCCACTGCCACCGCTCAGGCAACGAGCTGGCCGGTTCGCCCGAGAAAAATCTTGGGTACACTTGTATGTCGCGTGTCTGCCCGGTTGACACATCTTTACGCGTGAGCAACGCTCCCTGACTTCCCGCATAGTAGATGTTTGGATTATCAGGATGCGAGGTGATGTAACCACTCTCGCCACCGCCCACATCATAACCCCATTCGCCTAGTACATTCATGTGATTCCAACCTTCGCTGGGGATTGCAATCGTAGAATTGTCTTGCTGCGCACCTGCCACATGATACGGCACGTGATTGGTAGTAGTGACATGGTAAAATTGCGTGGTAATGTAATCTTCGTCCGTCCAACTCTTGCCACCATTCACGGACACGCAGCCTCCACCATCATTTGAAGTAATCATTCGGAGCGGATTGTTCGGGTCAATCCACAAGTCGTGGTTGTCACCGTGCGGCACTTTTATTTCGGTATCGAACTTTACACCGCCATCGGTTGACTTCCAAAAATCTACATTCAAACAATAGACCGTTTCGCGGTCAAATGGGTCGGCATAAATTCTGGAATAGTAAAATGCACGCTGACGAAGTTTCCGATCATCGTTTGTTTTCTTCCACGTAGCACCGGCATCATCGCTGCGATACACGCCACCATCATTCGCCTCCACAATTGCCCACAATCTTTTGTTATCGGCCGGGGAGACTGTGATACCAATTTTTCCAATCGGCCCTGCTGGCATGCCCGGATTCGATGTCAGATCAATCCAGGTGTCGCCACCATTTTCTGATTTCCACAATTTGCAATCAGGGCCACCGCCCCACATTTTCCACGTTCTGCGATACACTTGCCACGTGCTGGCATAAATGATTTTTGGATTCGTGCGATCGATAATCAAATCAGCCGCGCCTGCCTTGGGGCTCACATATAATATCTTTTTCCAGGTGTTGCCACCATCGGTGCTGCGAAACACACCGCGTTCTTCGTTATCCCCGTAAGGGTGACCGAGTGCTGCAACATACACAACATCGGGGTTAGTTGGATGAACGCGAATGCGCGCAATGGCCTGCGTTTCTTTCAAACCCAAATGACGCCATGTCTTGCCACCATCTACTGTTTTGTAAACGCCATCTCCCTGTGTGATGCTGCCGCGAAGTTGCGTTTCGCCCGCACCAATGTATACAATGTCGGGATTGGTTTCTGCCACGGCCACCGCACCAATCGAAGACGAAGAGATCTGTCCATCCGTTACCGGAAACCATTCTTGTCCACCATCGGTAGTCTTCCACAAGCCGCCACCGGTGGCGCCAAAGTAATATTCGTTTGGCCTGCCCGGGCTGCCGGAACTACCCAGCGAACGCCCGCCTCGTGCAGGGCCAATGTTGCGCCACTTTAGTTTGTCGAAATATTTGGAGTCGATGGTTTGGGCTTGAAGATAAGTTAATCCCAAAAAGAAGAACGAGAGGTAGAGTAGGTATCGCATACGGTAAGGTTATAGTTGAAATATAGGAAAAAAAGAATCTGTGCCGTGTGCAAATTATACCGATGGCAGAGAGTGATTTCATTCCCTCTCATTAAAATTCTTGCTATTTTTGTGACTTCGTTTTAGTATGACATCTGTTGAGGAAAAGGAGTTAACTGATTTGCTTGAAGCCATCGAAATCACGGAAGTGCGTGATTTGGTGGTGTACAATGATGATTTTAACACCTTTGACCACGTGATCGCTACGCTCATCCGTGTGTGCAAGCACTCGCCCGAACAGGCAGAGCAGTGTACCTGGTTAATTCACTACAAAGGCAAGTGTACGGTAAAAACCGGAAGCTGGGACGAGCTGAAACCTCAACGCGATGCCATTTGCGAAGCAGGCATTGACGCCAAAATTATTTAAGTGGAGTATCCTTCCAAATTGATCGAAGAGGCCGTTAATGAGGTTTCTAAATTGCCCGGTATTGGCAAGAAAACGGCCTTGCGATTGGTCCTCTACCTGATTAAAGAAACGGAACATCAAACGTTTGCTTTAACTGAAGCACTGAACAAGTTGCGTAAGAATATTCGCTATTGTAACACTTGTTTCAATATTTCAGATAACGAAGAGTGTGCAATCTGCACCAGCCACCGTAGGGATAAATCAATTGTGTGCGTGGTTGAAGAAAGCAAAGATGTGATGGCGATTGAAAACACCGCGCAATACACCGGGGTCTATCATGTGCTCGGTGGCGTTATTTCGCCCATACAAGGGGTGGGGCCTGGCGATTTGCAAATAGAGTCGCTGGTGCAACGGGTAAGTAAAAGCACTGAAATCAAAGAGATCATTTTGGCGCTCAACCCTACCATGGAGGGAGACACCACGAGTTTTTATTTGAACCGAAAGTTGCAAGGCTTGCCCGTGAAGGTTACATCGATTGCACGCGGTGTGCCCGTGGGTGGCGATTTGGAATATGCGGACGAAATTACGCTGGGCAGAAGCATTACTGCGCGTACGTTGTTCCATTAAATCCGCTATCTTTAGCCTTCATTTGAAAGGCTATGTCAGTTGTCATTAAAAAGAAGTCTGCCAAACAGAATCGAACGAAGCGTTTTAACGAAGCCCTTCATTCAAAAGGTGTCGACACCCGCAAGTATTGTGGGGTGATTAAACTTCAAAAGGACCCTCTGGCCATTCAAAAAGAGCTGCGAAATGAGTGGGAATAGTGTTGTTTTGGATACCAACATTGTTCTTTACCTCTTAAATGGCGATGCAGTATTAGCAGAATTGCTGTTTCAAAAAAAGCTTTACCTCTCTTTTGTTTCTCAGCTGGAGCTGATGGCATATAAGGGACTTAATCACAAACAGCAAAATGAAATTTCGAAGTTCATTCAGGATTGTATCGTCATTGACATCAACAATGAGATAAAAATCGAGACTGTCAACATTCGGAAAAATTCTAGACTAAAACTGCCTGACGCTATTGTGCTGGCAACTGCACGTTTCTTAAGTTTGCCCCTGATTACTGCCGACCAAGACTTTAAGCAAATTGAATCTTCAGAAATAATCATCTATGAGTAGTTTATCCAACCGCATTAACGCTATCGAAGAATCGGCCACGTTGGCCATGGCCGCAAAGGCACGTGAGTTCAAGAACAAGGGTATTGACGTCATCAACTTAAGTTTGGGCGAGCCCGACTTTAAAACCCCCCAGCATATTTGTGATGCCGCCAAGAAAGCGATCGATGATGGCAAGTATTTTTCTTACCCTCCGGTGGCCGGCTACCAAGATTTGCGCGAAGCGCTTGCCACCAAATACAACAAAGAAAATAACGTGCCGTACAAGGCAGAGAACATAGTCGTTTCCAATGGAGC
>JBJTHA010000033.1:0-2601 GCA_046094265.1 Cytophagales bacterium | reverse complement strand
GGCAAAAACGGAGCCGGCAAGTCTACTTTGTTGAAGATTTTAGCCGGTATTAACAAGCCCACGCGCGGTAAAGTATCGGCTCCAAAAGATGCCGTAATCGCCTATTTGCCACAGCACCTACTTACCGATGACAATTGCTCGGTATTCGAAGAGGCGAGCAAGGCTTTCAGTCGCGTGTTGACCATGAAGTCGCAGATCGAAGAGCTGAACAAACAACTGGAAACGCGTACCGACTACGAATCGGACGAGTATGCCAAAATCATTGAGCAAGTCTCAGAACTCAGCGAGAAGTATTATTCCATTGAGGAAATCAATTACGATGCCGAAGTGGAGAAAACACTGATGGGTATGGGCTTTTTGCGCAGCGATTTTACGCGACCTACCAGCGAGTTTAGCGGAGGTTGGCGTATGCGCATTGAGCTAGTAAAAATTCTTCTACAGACGCCTGATTTAATTTTGCTCGATGAGCCTACCAACCATTTGGATATTGAATCGGTACAATGGCTCGAAGAATTCTTGAAAACAAATGCCAAGGCCGTGATCGTGATCAGTCACGACAAAGCATTTGTCGATAACCTTACCAACCGCACCATCGAAGTAACGATGGGGCGCATTTACGACTACAAAACCAATTATTCTCACTACTTGCAACTGCGCAAAGAAAGGCGCGACCAGCAGCAAAAGCAGTTTGAAGATCAACAAAAGGAAATTGCGGACATCACTGCATTCATTGAGCGCTTCAAAGGCACTTACTCAAAAACGTTGCAGGTGCAAAGCCGCGTGAAGATGCTGGAGAAGATTGAAATTATTCAGGTGGATGAAGTTGATACTTCATCGCTCAACCTCAAGTTTCCTCCCGCTCCGCGTTCCGGAAATTACCCTGTGATTACAACAGAGTTAACCAAACGCTATGGAGATCACGTGGTGTTTGAGAATGCTTCTGTCACCATTGCACGTGGGGAAAAAATTGCTTTGGTAGGTAAAAATGGCGAAGGTAAATCTACTTTCGTGAAGGCCATCATGGGCGAGATTGATTTTGAAGGCAAAATGCAATTGGGCCACAACTCTATGATTGGCTACTTTGCACAGAACCAGGCATCGTTGTTGGACGAAGACTATAGCGTGTTTGAAACGGTAGATAAGATTGCGTTTGGCGACATCCGCACGAAAATCAAAGACATACTTGGTGCGTTTATGTTTGGTGGCGATGCCATCGATAAAAAAGTAAAAATGCTTTCGGGCGGTGAGCGCACGCGTTTGGCAATGATTAAGTTGTTGTTGCAACCCGTTAACCTCTTGATCTTGGACGAACCTACCAACCACTTGGATATTCGCACCAAAGATATCTTGAAAGATGCGCTGAAAGCTTTTGATGGCACGCTCATTTTGGTTTCCCACGATCGTGATTTTTTGGATGGCCTGGCCACCAAGGTTTTTGAATTTGGAAATAAGCGAATACGCGAACACTTTGAAGATATCAACGGCTTCCTGCGAAATAAAAAGCTGGAAAACCTGCGCGAAATAGAACGAAAAAATTTGGTTAATAATTAAAGAACATGCGAACCATCGTCAGCTTTTATTCTATCATCGCTTTAGCAATTGGTTGCAAAACTGCAAGTGTATCCACAAGTAGCACGCAAGCTATTCCTAACGTCATTTCCCTTTCAGAAACTGAACGCATTATTACTACCTTGGCCAGCGATCAAATGGAGGGGCGTGAATTTGGTACAGAGGGTTTTGACCGTGCGGCAGAATGGACAATAAAATATTTGAAGCAAGCGGGCGTTAAGCCATTCTTTGCTGACTATAAAGACACAGTCACCATCCAAGGGAAGAAAACAGCCAATATTATCGGTTTGGTAGGCAGTCGAGATGAAACTAAAGAATACCTTTTGCTGGCTGCCCATCTCGATCATATCGGCAAAGCAAAAGACAGGAATCATGCAGACACGGTTTACAATGGTGCCAATGACGATGCCAGTGGCGTAACGGCTGTTTTGCAAATAGCCACTTACTTACAACAACAACGGCCAAATGCCAACGTGATAGTGGCATTATTCACCGCAGAAGAAAGTGGTCTGCTTGGATCTGAATACTTAGCTCCGCGATTGAAAAAACTGGGGGTCAAAATTAAGTACATGTTAAACTTTGAAATGATTGGTACAGCGATGGTGAGCGGGCGCCACCGTGTTTACATCACCGGATACAACCGATCAAACCTAGCGAAGGTAGCCAACGAGTTAATGGCCTTTAAATTCATCCACTACCTTCCCGAAGAAAATGAGTACCAACTTTTCAAACGATCGGATAACTACACTTTTTTTGAAACATATGGCGTACCATGTCACACCGTTTCCACATTTGATTTTCAAAATTATGATTATTACCACCAGCTACGTGATGAGGTGAAAGAGTTGGATTTGCTGCACATGAACGCGATCATTAACCTCTCCGCTGATCTGTTTCTAAAATTGGCGGATTTCAATTCCGAAATTCGGTGAAAAAAAGTAGGCGTATTTCTCAAGCAAATAGTTATTCTCAAGTACTTTGGCCATCATTCAAATTACATCTGTCTTACCTAATTCAATACACATTATATAT
>JBJTHA010000032.1:0-2995 GCA_046094265.1 Cytophagales bacterium | reverse complement strand
GAAGTAGCATGGTGGGTACTATTAGCGGTGGGTATGTTCGCATTGGTATTGGCCCTTATCATTGTGAGTACTCAAGCTTTGAGAGCTGCAGTAATGAACCCGATTAAGAGTTTAAGAAGTGAATAAAATCAATAGAAATTTAATCGTTGACCGCTTTGTCAATTGATTGTGACATAAACGAAAAAACGAAACTACAAAAGTATGCTCCGCAACCACCTGAACATTGCATTTCGCCACCTGGGGAGGCAAAAATTAAATACTACCCTACATATCGTTGGGCTGACGCTTGGCATTTCCGTATGCCTGCTCATTGCTTTGTTTATTCACTACGAATTGAGTTTTGACTCCTACCATCCGAATGCGCAACAGACTTTTCGAGTCGTTTCTAAATGGACCAATAACAATACCGTATCTAAACACCCCTCCACACCCTTCCCGTTAGCGAACGCCATTCGCACCGAAGCAAGCGGCTTTGCTCATGTTGGTTTTATACACCCAGTTTATGCCAATACCGTTGAGGTAACTCCTCAAAGGCGATTTCTGATGGATAACATCGTTGCGGTTGAGCCAGACTTACTTCAAATTCTTTCCTTTGAAACACTGCAAGGCAATCTGTATCAAACACTACAGCATCCATACCAAGCTGCACTTACCGAATCAACTGCCGAGAAAATGTTTGGCACAGAAAACCCAATAGGAAAAACATTTAAATTCAAAATTGATCAGGGGTATGAGTTTACGGTTACAGCCGTTATCAAAGACCTGCCCGCCAATACTTGCATAAAGGCATCCATGTTGGTATCATATTCCTACAAAGAAAATTTTTTGAAAGACAATCTTGACGGTTGGACGTGGGTCTCTGGCACTGAGGCATTCATCACCGTGCCGACCCATTCCGATACCAGCGTATTGATGGCTCAACTTAAAAACATTGCCGATAAATACATTAACCAACAGACTGCTCCGTTGCACCGAAGTGATTTTGAATTGCAACCACTGAGTGATATACACTTTTCAACGGATGTAAATGAATTGACGGCCATATCAAAGAGTTGGCTTTGGTTTTTTGGGTTGATTGGTTTGACGGTGCTGATTTTGGCATGCATCAATTTTGTAAACCTTTCTACAGCACAAGCTTTAAGCCGAGCCAAAGAAGTGGGCATCCGCAAATCAATAGGCGCTAATCGAGGCGGATTGATAACGCAATTTCTTGCCGAAGCTTGGGTGCTTACGTTTATCTCGGGTGTGCTGGCGGTAGCGCTCACGCAAGTGGTGCTCCCCGCTATCAACACCATGCTGAATAAAGGTATCACGTTCAATTTGTCTAGCTCACCAATTTTATTGATTTCACTAGTGGCTGGATTGACAATTACCGGGCTATTGGCTGGAGTTTATCCCGCTTGGATTATTGCGCGATTCAACCCCACCACTACATTAAAAGCTGGTGCATTAAATGCCGGAGGGAAAAATGCCTCGTGGTTGCGAAAAGGTTTATTAGTAGCACAGTTTGCCGTTTCAGCGTGTTTGCTAATGGTTGTGATATTGATGGCACAGCAAGTTGATTTTCTCAGAAACAAAAACCTGGGTTTCAATAAAGACAATGTGGTGCTGGTGGATGTGAGTAACACCAAACAAACGGCAAGCTTATTTAGTAGTGAACTGTCAAGCATTCGAGGTATTAGTGGAATTTCATTTTCCACTTCAACACCTAGCAGCGAAGGGCATTGGGGCACACCTATGAGCAGAATTAGCCGCAACGACCCGGGGCGCAAATCCATGACATTGATTTTGGCTGATGATAATTATGAGAAACTGTATGATCTAAAACTACTGGCTGGTCGCACACTGCAAGCATCCGATACAAACAACATCTCTAGCTCATTACCAACGGAGAAGCAGGTAATGAATGCAGTTGTAAATGAAAAACTTGTTTCCGAGTTAGAATTTAAGTCGATCGAGGCAGCCATAGGGCAACGGATCTTCATTGGTATGAACGCGGGTGTCGTTGATATTGTCGGTGTAATAGCGAATTTTAATGATGGTCCGCTTTCAAACGCTACCACTCCTGTTCTGATAACCCCATCTCCAGATAAGTACGGTATTGCAGGCATTAAAATCGAAGCCGGCAGCAACATTCCGCAATCCCTAGCGGCAATTGAAAGTGCATGGAAAAACACTTATCCCGAAGGTGTTTTTAGCTACAAATTTCTTGATGAACAGATTGATGCCTACTATAAATCAGAATCGCGATTATTTAATCTCTTTAAATTTTTTGCAAGTGTCGCCATGTTAATTTCTTGCCTAGGTTTGTTCGGCTTGGCCGCCTTCAACACTCAAAGTAGGGTGAAAGAAATTGGTATTAGAAAAACATTGGGTGCAACAGTAAATTCTATTTTAATTTTGGTTTCAAAAGATTTTATAAAGCTAGTGTTGTTGGCACTGATAATTGCCACACCTTTGGCCTGGTACGGTAGTCATCAATGGCTTCAAACCTATGCCTACCACATTGAAATTACATGGGTTGCTTTTGCTGTGGCAGCCACAGTTGCCGTTGTGATTACGTTGATGACGGTTGGTTCGCAAGCCATTAAAGTAGCCAAGAACAATCCAACAGACAGTTTGCGTAGTGAGTGATCAACAACTGAAAATCCCAAAGTAGTATAAGATGCTTACCAACTATATCACAATCGCGTTCCGCAGTTTTCAAAAAAAACCGATTTTCTCATTGATTAACGTAGTTGGCCTATCCATTGGGATAGCAGTTTTTATATTGATCCTACAGTTTGTAAGCTTTGAACAAAGCATCAATAAGTTTCATACAAATCTTGCTTCAATACATCGAGTGATGTTTGAAGCAAAAAATGGGCAGGTGTACGAGTATTCAGCGCCAGTGATCGGTCAGACTGCCAAACAAAACTTTCCCGAAGTTTTAAATTATTGTCGAGTCGTAGATCAGTCTTTTGTTGGAGGTGTTGTAGCGGTACCTGATAAATCC
>JBJTHA010000031.1:0-10851 GCA_046094265.1 Cytophagales bacterium | reverse complement strand
CAAAAAGGGTATCAAGCAATCTCCAATCAACATCATGAATTGGTTATCAGCCAAGTGATCAATAGAAATAAATTGGCTTGGCGCACGGGCATTTTAGAATTTAAAAACGAAAAAATAGCGGATGTAATTAACGAGCTTTCTTCCTATTACCATGTGCCTATTCAACTTAAGATCGATAAACCGCACCAATACTTATTCACCGGAACTCTTGAGCAAGTATCTGCGGCAACCGCTCTCGAAACAGTTTGTTATTCGCTTCACCTCCGTTGGAAGAAAACACCGCAAGGGTATTTGATCTCTAACCTGTAATTGCAAAAAACAAAAATGGTCATCAACGCGCCAACGTTTTTAAGGGTGATGGCATTGTTCGTGAACACGAATCCTCTTAAACTGCTATATGTTCTCGCTTTATCAGTGGTGGTGTCAAGCCAGGCATTGGTGGCCCAACCTACGGGTAGACATTCGTTCCATTACAGCTCCATTCGGTTTGAAGATGCCCTTTTTACATTAACTAAAATTTATGGCGTTAAATTTTCGTACGGCAGCAAAGAAGTGCCCGTGGATAGGCTTATTACGTTGCAAGCCACTGACAAAACATTGAAGGAAGTACTGGATAATACCTTACCACCACTTCACGTACGTTACAAATGGATTGGCCATGGCATCACACTCACCTCCATTCCGCTGCGTCAAAACATTCGCGGAAGAGTAGTAGACAAAGATACGGGCGAACCATTGGAGGGCGTAAACGTAGTGATTCATGAACATGACTCGATCTTGGGAAGCACCACCAACGCAGAAGGTTTTTTTCTGATTACCAACGTAGTAGTGGGCAGGCATACCATTCAAGCAACCTACCTGGGGTACGAGGATGCCCAACAGAACGATGTATTGGTTTACACGGGCAAAGAGCCCATGATTTTCATTGGCATGAAGGAGGCATACACCCGCCTGCAAGAGGTGGTTGTCCGCCCCGAGCAATCGAATGGGCAACCTGTGAATATATTCTCATTGTCGGGTGGGCGCTCGTTTTCAGTGGAAGAAACAAAACGATTTGCCTCTAACTTTAATGATGCTGCGCGCATGATTACCGCCTACCCCGGCATTACAGCCACCAGCGATGTTAACAACAGTATCTCCATTCGCGGTAACTCGCCCAACAGCATGCAATGGCGATTAGAAGGAGTGGAGATCCCGAGCCCCAACCACTTTGCAGGTTTCGGAGGATCGGGCGGAGCGGTAAGCATGTTGAGCATTAATTTGCTCGATAACTCTGATTTTTATTCTGGTGCTTTTGCTGCGGAATATGGCAATGCCCTTTCGGGGATCATGGATATGAAGCTGCGAAAAGGCAATCACGAAAAAAGTGAGAAATCGTTTCAGCTCAGTTTTTTGGGAATAGATGCAGCCGCAGAAGGCCCTTTTAAAAAAGGTAAAAAAGCATCGTACTTGGCTAACTACCGCTATTCTACGGCTGGCATTTTGGTTAACTTTGGTGTGCTGCCCCAAGGCGCTGCCCCCACCTACCAAGATCTTTCTTTCAACTTGTCGTTTCCGCTTTCGTTTGGTGCCCTCAATGTGTGGGGTGTAGCAGGCGATGGTATTTTCAATGAAAACGCTTCTTCCGGAAGCAAAAATAATTTAACCACCAGCAGTTTACTAAGCGGCATTACGCTGGTAACTAACTTCAATAAAAATCTATCCATTACCACCGCAGTGTCGGCTACTTACACCCAAGATAAATTGGTGCAAAATCAGCTGTACAACAATGTTTCAGAAGAAATTTTCTGGACCAGGAACAAAGGCGAATCGTTTCGCATCTCTACGCAACTCAACAACAAGTTTTCGCCCGGCAGTTTGCTCCGTGCAGGTTTTATAGTTAGTTACCGGAATTATCAGCTAGGCCAGCGTTACATTGACTTTACAGATAATAAAAAACTCAAAACCCCACTGGATTCAGAGGGCACTACCGACTACCTGCAAGCGTATGCACAATGGAAAAAAAATGTGGGTGAGAAGTTTACCGTCAATGCAGGGCTGCATGCAATTTATGTAGCGCGTACTCAAAAATATTCCGTAGAGCCGCGCCTAGGTTTGTCGTACCAATTTTCCGAAACCGGAAGCGTGGGTGCAGCAGTGGGGCTTCACAGCCAATTACAGCCGCTTACTTTGCTGTATCAAAAAATCGAATTGCCCGACCACTCTTTCGACTACCTGAATAAAAATTTAGACCTTTCCAAAGCATTGCATTACGTGTTGAGCTACGACAAACAGCTTAGGAAAACACTACATGTTCGGGCAGAGGTTTATTACCAAAGCCTTTACCAAATACCCGTGTATAGCGGCAGCAGCAGTAGCTCCTATAGTGCTACTTTTTCTGCTCTCAATTTTTTTAGTGAATACCTTGGCAGGTTGCAAGTTATCGAAGCCATTCAATTGGCCAACACAGGCACAGGTGAAAATTATGGATTGGAGATTAGTTTCGACAAGCGGTTTTCAAACGATCACTACTTTTTGATTACCGGTTCGCTCTACCAATCGCACTACCGCGGTGCGGATGGCGTGCTACGAAATACTTCTTTTAACGGGCGGCACCTATTTACCGCTTTGGCGGGAAAAGAATACAGAACTGGAGTAAGGAAATCAAATGTTTTTGAATTAAATGCTCGTGTTTCATGGGCGGGCAACAGTCCCCAAACACCCATCGACATTGCAACTAGTTTAACGCAACGGCAGCAAGTATATGATTACACTAGAAGTTATGAAGCCATTTTACCTGACTATTTCCGTGTGGATGTTCATGTTGGTTTTCGCAAAAGTCGCGCAAGGGCTGCACACATTTGGTCATTTGATATACGCAACCTTACCAACCGACAAAACCCGCGCTACGAATACCTCAACTTTAACACACAGCAAATTAGTTACCAATACCAGCTGGGGTTAATTCCCGTGTTGAGTTATCGAATTGAGTTTTGATGTTGTAAAACGCAAATGAAAACGAACAGCCAGTGATGTTAAAAACGATAACCACAAAACCTATCAACATGAAAGCGCCAAAACCATCGATCTCAATTTTATTTCTTTTTGCTTTTTTCCTGTCTTCTTGTATAAAAGTAAGTATCGATAAAATGAGTATCGATAGAATTAGTGGAAGCGGAAATATTGCCAGTCAAACGCTAGCACTAAGTTCCTTTACCGAAATTGAAGTGAGAAATTATTGTAATATGGAAGTTGAAAAAGGCACGGAAAACAAAGTAGAATATTCTGACTATGAGAACATTATTCAATATTTGAAATTTGAAGTTGTAGGTAATAGATTAATAGTTAAAACCATTCCCGAAAATATCTCCATTAGCAATTCACAAGCAAAGGCCAAAGTAGTTTTAACCGGAAACCTAGATGCGGTTTACATTACCGGAAGCGCGGATGTGGATTTGTTAAGTTCTTTTATTGGATTAAATAAACTTTCGATTACCGGTAGCGGAAACATCGTTTCAAGGGGCACCACTACTGTGCCTTCTATTGACTGCAGCGTTACAGGGTCTGGCAATTTGAGTTTGTTGAAAATAAATTCTACCACCGCAAAATGTGCGGTTGCGGGTAGTGGAAATATTACCATTGCCGTTTCGGGTAGCTTGAACGCAAATATTGTTGGCAGTGGCAATATTTATTATCAAGGCAACCCGGCTGATATTGTGGTAAATGTCACCGGCTCAGGCAAAGTCATCAAACTGTAGTAATGCAGTTATCGTGTAAAATGTATTCTGGCACGTAGCGACAAGGCAAAATCTAAATTTTTCACCAACACTATACTTGGTGAATCCATCAAATTTCCGTTTTATTTTCTTTTCTTAGTTGCATGTTAAACGTTCCGTTTTCAAAATCGGACTGGCGTGGCATTGATGGTCGCGTTCTAGCCGTGGTCCTCACCAGCATGTCATGCCTGGTTGCCATTCACTACGCAGGTTCACTTGATCGCGTAGGCAAGGTAAGTTGGTTTTTTCCGACCGCCCCGTATTTGTTTCGACACCAAACGTGGTGGGCATCGGTAAGCGTCTTTTTTTATGGGGTGGTGCCATGGTTGGTGGTCAGATGGGGGTTGAAGGAAAATCTCAGCAACTTTGGGCTGTCAAAAAATGTGTTCAGCAACGTGCCGACTTACCTGCTTGCGTTGATGTGCATCTTGCCGCTGGTGATCGTGGTTTCTTACCGCCCGAGCTTTCAAGCCACCTACCCGTTTTATGTGCCAAACAGTGCCCACCAACTCAATTCATTTTTTCTATGGGAAGTTTTCTACTTGTTGCAATTTTTTGGCTTAGAATTTTTCTTTCGCGGCTTTATGGTGCATGGCCTGAAGCACAAATTGGGCATTTACTCTATTTTGGTAATGACCATTCCTTACTGCATGATTCACTTCAGCAAGCCATTGCCCGAGTGTTTGGGATCGATTGTGGCAGGTTTGTTTTTAGGAATGATGAGCTACAAAACAGGTTCTATTTGGATGGGTGCCTTTTTGCATATGATAGTGGCCATTAGCATGGATGTGTTAAGCCTTTGGCACCGCGGTTACTTTTAATGCGTGGGTTTCAGCCGCTTGTCAAGAAAAAAATAACCTCGCTTGCTTTTCGATTGGAATATTGGCCTACTTCCGCGACCTTGAACCGTAAATTCTAGATGAAATGACACTAAGAGCCATTCACGTTGCCGGTCTGTTTGTTTTCTTACTTTGCTGCAACAGCACTACCAAAGAAAACAGCGGGGCCAATGCCGAGGAGCGCGACACGTCCATGCCTGCTCTTACGGACGCAAGCACCAAGTTACCGTTGAACCGCATTCAACTGCCGGCTGGTTTTGCCATTTCGGTGTATGCCGAAGTGGAGGATGCGCGCAGCATGGCACTTTCACCCGCGGGTGTGTTGTATGTAGGTAACCGAAGTGAAGATAAAGTATATGCAGTGAAAGACACCGATGGCGATTATAAGGCAGATAAGAAATGGGTACTTGCCAGTGGTCTGAATATGCCCAACGGTGTGGCCTTTAAAGATGGCGACTTGTATGTAGCGGAAGTGAATCGCGTGCACAAGTTTCCCAAAATCGAATCGAATTTAAACAAACCTGTCTCGCAGGTGATGTACGATAAATTCCCAACGGAGAAACACCACGGTTGGAAGTACATTGCCTTTGGCCCAGACGGTAAGTTGTATGTGCCCGTAGGTGCCCCTTGCAATATCTGCGAATCGAAAGACCCAGTGTATGCTTCCATCACGCGCATGAATACCGATGGCACGGGCTTGGAAGTGTTTGCGCATGGGGTTCGCAACACCGTTGGTTTCACCTGGCACCCCACCACCAAAAATATTTGGTTCACCGACAATGGCCGCGATATGATGGGCGATGATGTGCCGCCTTGCGAATTGAATACGGCCACGAAAATCGGCCAACATTTTGGATATCCTTATTGCCATGGCGGAACGATCAAAGACCCTGAATTTGGCAACAAGAAACCGTGCAGCGAATTTATTCCGCCCGCACAAAATTTGGGAGCACACGTAGCACCATTAGGATTGAAATTCTATACGGGCAGCATGTTCCCATCGGAATACAAAAATCAAATCATCTTAGCGGAGCATGGCTCGTGGAACCGCTCGAAGAAAAGTGGTTACCAGTTGAGCGTGGTAAAACTAGATGCCACAGGCAAAGCCATAAGCTACACCACTTTTGCAAGCGGTTGGAAAGACGATGCCAGGCAAACCAATTGGGGTCGTCCGGTGGATGTAGTGGTAATGCCCGATGGTTCGTTGCTGGTAAGCGATGATGGGGCTGGGGTGATTTATCGGATTACGTATAAGTCATAAGGTATTTGCAGCTACTCCTTCAAATTCTCCACAGGCTTCACAAAAGTTGCCCGTATGGTTTGGCTGCCGATAGTGATGATCCCAAACAATATCAGAACCGCAACACCAATAAGTATTACCGTTAAATCGATGGTAGTATGGTAAGCAATTAATTGCAGCCAAAGGTTGTTTGCAAAGTATGCCAACGGCACACCGATGACTACCGCTAGGGCAAGAATAACGACAAACCCTTTTGACAGCAATAGCACCAGTGCACCACTGCTCGAACCAAGCACTTTACGAATGGAAATTTCTTTGATTCGCGTTTCAGTGGTGTAAGTGGCCATGCCCAGCAAGCCCAAACAAGAAATCAAAATTGCCAAAAAAGCAATTATACCCAGCACCTTAACAATGTCGCCAAAGACGATTTCATAAAACTGTTTCACCTCTGATTCCACTTCCTTGTAGTCGACTTTCACTCCGGGGTTAACAGTTGCCCAGGCTCGCTCCACTGTTTTAGCGGCCTGCTCAAACGTGCCGGCATACCGCACTTGTACTAGATTTAGTCGATCAGCATCGTACATCAATGCCAATGGATCAAGTGCGTGTGTTAAATCGCGGTGGTTGTAGTCCGCCACCACGCCAATAATGGTTTTGCGCGAAGAATCTGACTCAGATATCAACTCTTCGCCAACGGCATCCAGTGCAGTCCCGAACTGCATTTTCTTTACAGCGGCTTCATTAATCACAATTAAGTTCTTGTTCGATTTTCCTGCTCTACTGTTAAAGAACTTGCCGGCTTTCAGTTTGAGGTTCATGTTGTTGATGTAATCTTCATCAACAAAGAAATAACCGAAGCTCGTCCACGCATGCTCTTGCAGCGAGCGTTTGAACCCATTGCCATAAGAAGTGCCGGCTGCGGGTATGTGCGAGGCTCCCGAAACGGATATGATGTTGTTGTATTTGGTCAGTTCATTTTTGAATGTTTCTCGCGATGTGCCGTTGAGCCTCACTAAAACATTGTTGTCCATGTTGAACCCGTGATTTTGGTGAACGAATAAGTTCAGCTGATTGTACATCACAATGACAGTGATGATGAAAAACAACGAGATTGAAAACTGCGATACCAACAGCACTTTGCGCATACCCATGCGCGAGAAAAGTTTTATGCCGTTAAGGTTTTTAAGCACCTTCACCGGTTGAAAGCCAGAAAGTACCACCGCAGGAAAAAGTCCAGCGAGTACGCCAACCACTGTGGCAAAAACGATAAAGATGGCGTAAACGATGTAATTGGTTTGCAGCTCCCATCGGAAAATGCGTGCGAAATTTAGTTGCAAGATGAAAGGCTTGATTGCGATCAGTAAAACCAACGCTATGGCTAGTGCCACCATCGCAACTAGAATGGATTCTGTCAAAAACTGTGAGAATATTTGCCAGCGAGCTGCACCGGTCACTTTTCGCACGCCAATCTCTCGTGCACGCGTGAGCGAGCGTGCGATTGACAAGTTGGTGAAGTTAAAACACGAAGTAAGCAGTATCACCGCTGCCAACCCACTTAAAAAGTACACAAACACCAACGGCAGTCCCGGCCCAATCGGGTTATTAAACATGCCGAGCGTAATGCCGAGTAGCGGTTGAAGTTTGAACTTGGCTTTGTACAAGCCAGGGTTGTTAATTTTTGCAATGTGCCTTTGATAAATCTGGTCGAGATGTCGTTGAATGTCAGTAGTTGATTTTCCTTGTTCAAGAAGAATGTACGTCCAGCCGTTCCAAACGTTGGTCCAACTTTCCATGTCATCTTTATATTCTTTCTCATTCAATATGCTTTTTTCAGACGACATACTGGCCAGCCCTTCAAAGACAATGTGTGATTTATTAGGTGTGTCTTTCAATACACCCGTAACGGTATAAGTGTGTTTGCGCCCAACTTTTATAGTAAGACCAACCGGATTTTCTTCTTTGAACAGTTTCTTTGCGGCCTTGTGAGTAAGCACCACGCTAAAGGGTTCTGTGAGTGCAGTAGCCGAGTTGCCATACAAAAATTCATATTGAAACAAGTCGAACACTTCTGGATCAGCAAAAAATCCTGTGAGCGGAATGTTCACATCTTGCCCTTCAAACTCAAGCCAATTGTTGCCAAACCCGCGTTTAATGCGCACCACTTTTTCAATGCCTGTATAGGCCTCTTCCAATTCTTGTCGCAGCCGCATGGTTGAGGCTGCGTTTTCTTGCTTTTCTATCGTTCTACCTTGATCATCTACCCCGATGGTGTTGATGCGGTAAATTCGCGCAGCATTGTTGTTGTATCGGTCGTAGCTTAATTGATCTGCCACCAGCATGATGATGCCCATGCAAATAGACATGGCTACAGCCAAGCCAATGATGTTGATGGAAGAGAAAAACCTGTGACGCCATAAACTGCGCAGGGCTGTTTTGAGGTAGTTGAAGAGCATACTTTTTAATGATGATGTTTAACCAGCGCCTTGGCGTTGCAATTTTCGAGCAGAAAAAGGGAATCTTGAAAATTGCCTTGAAAACGGAAGAATAAAAAAACTCTGTGTTGAAAAATGAACACTGATGACAATTTTCGGACGGTTTGGGTGCTCCGCCAAAGGATGTATCAATCAGTTGGTTGCTTGGGGTTTTCCCAAGGCACCAGCTGATTTCGAATGGCAAATAAGACTAACCCGACACGGCTCTTCACCCTCAATTTTTCGAACAGTGAATTACGATAGCCATCAATGGTTTTAGGGCTTAAACACATCTGGTCTGCTATTTCGGCATAGGTTAGTTCACTGCAGGTAAGTTGCAAAAAATTTTTTTCTTGCGAAGTGATCTGGCTTATTTCCACGTCCTTTTTCTTTTCGGCAATTTGATGTTGAATGGAGTGTACAAGTTTGCCAGTAACAAAATCGGTGTAGTAATATCCTTTATTGTTCACCGCTTCTAGTGCCTCACCCAGTTCTAGGGGTTCTACATCTTTGCAGAGATAACCCCTCACTCCCAGCTTTAGCATTTTTACAATCGTTTCTTCTTGTTCCACCATGCTTATCACCAACACTTTTACGGACGGGTGTTTGTCTTGCAGCCACTTTACACTCTCGAAACCATCCATAATAGGCATGTTAATGTCCATCAACACAATGTCGGGCAGGTTGGTGGGTTCTAGTTTATGTTGCATGTCCAGCCCATGGTCGGCTTCAAACAAAATGGTGAATCGGTTGCTTACCATTTCGATCAGCGTTATCAGCCCTTTGCGAAAAAGCTTATGATCGTCTACCAGTGCAAGTCTAAGCGGTGGCGTTGTTGGTGAAAGCATCCTGTTGTATTAGTGGCAGTTCAATCGAAATTGTAGTTCCCTTCCCCGCGGAGCTTTGCACCGATACCCTTGCATGAATAAGTTTTGCACGACTTTGTAAATTGAGTAAGCCCGAGCCGCCACTTTTAATTTTTTCGCTAAAGTTAAAGCCCTTACCATTATCTAGTATTTCTAATGTAAGTAAATCGTTTGTTTTGGTCATTAAAATTTTAATGCAGTCGGCTCCGCTGTGCTTCACCGCGTTGTTGAGCATCTCTTGTGCCATGCGGAATAAGATGATCGTGGTGGCTTCATTTAGTTCTGGCAGGGGTTCGGGGCAGTGGAGGCTGGCGGTAAATAAATCGGTTTTGTTGAGGCGGTCCACTTCCCCTTCCAAGCCTTTTACCAGGCCTATTTGCGTAATGCGGATGCCGTTAAGGCTGGCCGATAACAATTTGATGTCGGTTATCAGTTGGCGTGTAAGTTCTTTGGTGTCTTCAATTTTCGCTTTGGCTTTTGGCACATCTTCCCACGTAATAGTGTTTAAGTTGATTTTTATAAGGCTTGCCATCTGCCCTAGGTTATCGTGCAGTTCTGCTGCCAAGTGTTGTAAGGTTTGTTCTTTTATTTCGAGTTCTACTTTATTAAATGTTTCTTCGTGTTGCAATTTTAATGCGTTGCGTTCCGTTTGAAGGCGGTAGAATTTTTTGAAGTAAAAAATGGTGAAGGTAAGAAAGCCAACAAAAAAAATCAGGAGGAACAGCGAAGCAAAGACGATGGTTAGGACGTTGTCCTGTATTTGTTCCATAGTAACGCTAAAAAAAAGCCAACACAAGAAAGAGCAAACGCAATATTGTGCAGTTGCCAAAGGTTACCAATATAATGCATTTCCTCTTTTGTCAAGCTCATTAAGGCCGCTTTGTCCATCAGCGTTTTAAAAAATGCCCAAATGACAAAGCTAGTGCTGGCATAAAATAAGGTAGACGTAACAAACCAAAATTCTACTTTTTTCCACACGGCTACTTCCCCCATTTCCATAAACTCCTGGTAGTAGTACCCCAGACAATTCACTAGAGTGAAAAGCGAAAAAACAATATAAAACAGACTGCCAAAAACGCGGTATTCAAGAATGTAATCGTTCTTAAAAAAATAAATCACCACTTGGCAAATCAACAACAGAAGGTTGATTTTTCGAAGTACCGGATTGACGTGAAGTGTTCTGAAAAAGAAAAATAAATCGATTACCAGCAGAAGGGGCAATAAATTATACACCAATAAGTTATTTCCGTCTTCATACTCATCGATGTAATCGGCTATCGAAAAAAAGACAAGGCAAAGAGAGAAAAAGATAATGACGGGCAGCCGACCCTTAATCTGTTTACCCCTACTCGCTACCAGTACTAGCAACGGAAGCACCGGAGCAATGGCGTCTAGGTAGAAGATCATTATTTTTTCTCTCTTTATTTTTTTAACTGTGGCCGGGAGGGTTTGGAACGGCCCTGGCGGTGTTCTTGTCCTGACCGCGAGGCGTTGAGGTGGCAGCTTTACCCTTGGCTACAAGTGGTTTCTTTGCAGCGGTTACGTCTATCACCACCTTCGCCTCTGCATTGATACCAAGCGTTAAAACAAGACCTTTCAGGCTAGGGTTAACGGTAAGCCCCTTAATTTTGCTAAGTTCTTCTACCGAAAGGTAGAAAGTAAGTTTTTGAACAAATTCAC
>JBJTHA010000030.1:0-2558 GCA_046094265.1 Cytophagales bacterium | reverse complement strand
CTTCCGTGGGAAACAATAGCTCAATTAAACTACGCTCAGCTTTTGGCATGGCATACAGCACCTGCTCTTTTTGAAAAGATACACGAGTGCGATTGGGGAAATACTCATCGCATCACTGAATTTTTTTCGTTACGAAAAGAGAAAGCTAGTATTCATGACTACTTAATTTCAAAAAAATACGATTGTGTGTTTTTTGATGCCTTCGCCCCGGAAAAACAACCAGAGATGTGGACGTTAGAGGTACTAAGAAAAGTTACAGACGCACTGAGCCATGATGGTGTACTAGTAACGTACTGCGCAAAAGGGCAATTGCGCAGAGACCTCGTTTCGTTGAATTTTAAAGTGGAGAAATTGCCTGGCCCACCCGGCAAACGAGAAATGACTAGGGCTTTAAGAGATTTTAATTGAGCGGTCACCCAACTGCTTACTGCAAACTTTTCCTATCCCAACGCCTCCACTTCCTCAACCTCCTCGGGCATCATCTTTTTAAAAAGGTTTTCGATACCAGCCTTGAGGGTAACCGTTGAAGACGGGCAGCCCGAACAAGAACCTTGCAACCGCACTTTTACTTTTTTTCCTTCGATGGAGTGGAAGGTGATTGCACCGCCATCTTGTTCCACCGCTGGGCGGATGTACTCATCCAAAATAGTTTTTATTTTTTTAATAGTTTCAGTCTCTTCCTGCTCTTCGCCTTCAGGCGAATGCATATCCAATATCAACTTGCCCGCCTCCAAAAAAGTTTGAATGTGACGCTTCAGTGTTTCTTGTATTTCAATCCAATCGACATCTTCTTTTTTGGTAACGGTGATGAAGTTGCTCATGTAAAAAACCCTGTCCACAAACGGGTACATGAAGAGCTCTTGTGCCAAGGGTGCCGATTCTGCCGAAGCAGGATCTGGAAAGTCAAAACTCATTCCCTCCGGAATCAAAATCTCATTCGCTACAAATTTGAGCGAATTAGGGTTCGGGTTGGATTCAAGGTATATATGAATGGCTTTTGGTGCTGCTTTTAACATAAAAATCAAGTGACTGTTGGGAAAACAAAGGTAGGAAAATAAAGTTCAGGTAACCTTACAAGTCCTTTACATCCCTCCAATTGTTGACGATAAAATCTTTGTGTATTCTGGTACTTTCACCCGTAAATACCAAATGGCCTCCCTTTTGGCCGGTCAGTTTCTCCCAATAATGTAAGCCCTTAAAAAAATCCATGTTTAACGTTGCCGCTGATTTTATCTCCACCGGAATTTGAATGCTCCCCTCGTCAATCAAAACATCTATCTCGTTACCGCTGCTATCCCGCCAATAAAACAAATTGCTTCGCTTGCCTTGGTTATATCTATTCTTGGTTAATTCCGTAATGATAAAGTTTTCAAATAGTGGGCCGCGGTATCCGTGGTTAACCAATTCAGTCGAATTTTTAATCCCCAACAGATAGCAGGCCAAGCCTGTATCATAAAAATACAGTTTCGATGTTTTTGTCAACCTCTTGTTGAAATTTTTGTAGTACGGAGGCAAGCTGTAGGTGATATAGCTTGCCTGCAACACCCCTAACCATGATTGAACGGTCTTGTGGTCAACACCTACGTCATTCGCTAAATTGGTCAAATTGATTTGCTGACCAATGCGCCCGGCACACAGGTATAAAAACCGTTGAAACGTGACCAAGTCAGCAATGTTTTTCACCAGCCGAACATCGCGCTCTACATACGTGCGCACATAGCTGGCAAACCAATCTTCAGGTGTAGTTCGATCATGTACCACAGAAGGATAGCCCCCCAAAAAAATACTCTCCTCCAAAGAGCTGGGTGGCTTGGGGCAAATTTCACTTTCGTGGATTGAAAATGGCAGCAAATCCAAGTAGCCCACCCTTCCTGCCAGCGATTGTGAAATGGATTCTAGCAACAGGAAATTATTTGAACCCGTAAGGATAAATTTGCCTTTCTCATCGCTGGCATCTAAAATACCTTGCAAGTAAGAAAACAACTCGGGTGCTTTTTGAACTTCGTCTAAAATTGCCCCCTCTGGAAATGCTTTAAGGAAACTGACAGGGTCTGCCAAAGCAAGATTTCTATCGGTGGGGTTTTCGAGTGTGACGTACGGCTTGGTGGGGAAAAATGATTTGGTTAAGGTAGTTTTCCCACTCTGCCGTGGCCCTGTGATGGCTATTGCCTTAAACGATGCGCTTATCGCCTTTAACTGCTTTGATGAATCTCGGCTAATCATTCATGCAATTTGGGAATTTAATTCCCAATCTGCAAAGTATCTTGATAATCAATAACTTATATCGATTTTTCTTCTTCGCCAAAGGAGTTTTCCCACTTGCTTACTACAGCCGTGGCAATGCTATTGCCCACCACATTGGTGGCACTGCGACCCATGTCAAGAAGCGGATCTATACCCAAAAGCAACGCGAGGCCTGCCTCAGGAATATTGAAGGTGGTTAATGTACCCGCAATCACCACCAACGAAGCGCGCGGAACTCCCGCAATTCCTTTGCTGGTAAGCATTAGCACCAACAGCATGCTGATCTGTGTTGAAAGAGGAAGATCAATTCCGTA
>JBJTHA010000029.1:0-3949 GCA_046094265.1 Cytophagales bacterium | reverse complement strand
CCAAGCCAGCATTGTTTCGGTTCTGATGAAGCTTCTGGGACTTGGCGATAAGTCGGTTCTTGGATTGCTTGGATCTTTGGCACCGATCGTTATGGGTGTTGTTGGTAAGCAAGCCAAGTCCGCTGGTGGATTTGACCCAAGCGTTTTGACCAACCTTTTGGGCAGCCAAAACAACCTCCTCGGCAGTGTACTTCCCAACGAGCTCAAGGGCGTGATGGGATTGGCTGATTTGGGCAAGGCTGCTAGCGATGCAGTATCGGGTGCGGCTCGCACTGCAACCCAAACCGCTCAGCGCACCCGAGGCAATCGCGATAATGTTTTTCAACACGCCCGCAATTTCTACACCCACCATATCGCGATTTTCATACACTTGAAAACGCTCGTTACGTAACAACCGTTTGCCGATTTGTATCACTTCATCAAATGGGCTCGCCACCACTGTGGCAGCCGGCTGGCGTTGCGCCAACTCTTTGGATAGGTTGGGGCCTGCCAAACAACCGATGCGAACCACCACACTTTCTTCGCGGATCACTTCGCTCATGGTTTTCACCTGCTTGCGGCTCAAAGTCGGCACACTTTCAATCGTTTCACCTTTGCGCAACTTAATGTCAAAACCTTTGGTTCCATGAATGAGCACATGGTATGGATGCAGAAATGGAGACAGCTTGCGCATCATCTGTCGAAAATGCTGCGATGGCACCATGGGAAAAATGACGTCACACTTCTCTGCTACTTCGCGCAAATCGTGGGTGGCCACCACATTGCCGTGAATTTTGTGGCCTCGATTTTCCTTTTTGTGATTGATGTTATGGACCGCCTTTTCATCTCGGGCATAGAGCAACACATTGCGGTTAATCGCCAGCAAGTTGGCTATTACGGTGCCGAAATTACCAGCACCAATTACACCCACGGGTTTTTCAGATAAACTGTTCAAGGTCATAACCCACCAGGCGATTGTGATAGTAATAAAGCAACGTTAAATCTTTGGTGATGATATTGCCTTTCTTGTTTTTCATTAAAGGCCGATTGAGGTGAAACACGCCAACGTTATCAATGCCGCGCTGTATAGAACTATCTGACTTACCCTTAAGGTGTGAAGCAAAATTGATTTTACCCTCTTGCTTCATCACGTAGATTTGTTTGCGTACTCTTTTAAAGGTCTGTTTAAACTCTGCGTAATCCAATTCCAAATCTTCCTCGGGCAACCGCAGCAAACTGAAAAGGTCAAGATTAGCGAACTTCTTTTGCCACATCGCAAAGGCAACAAACGCCACTAAGTGGCTAGAGAAGACGCGATTGATTTTGTGGTACTCAGTCACAATGCGCTGGCTGAGCATGCGCGTATACTCATCTTCGCGCTGCCTATCGATGGTGATGTCACCATTTGATACAAAGTACTCTTTTGTGTTAACAATTCTCCCTGCTTGATCAAGACTGTTTCCGTTTTCATCTACGTAATTACCCATCACATCCAATCCAGCCCCAATAGAAACCGAAATGCTGGAAGGGTTACTGAAAAATCTAAAAACAAAACGAATCAATTGAAAACTTCCATACTTATCTTCCTCAGGAAAATACCGGTCTTGGCCTTTTACTTGTAAATAATCGTCTATCAACTCAGGTGCCTCTAACACGCAGTGATAGTTGAGCGTTACCGGCACAACAAAAATCTTTTTTGCTTCGCCCTGCTGCGAATACAAGGCTCTTTGTGCTTCAATCGCTGTGCTCAGCAACCCCAACTTCAATTGCTTCTCAATCATGCCGGAGCGCGAGCGAGTACCTCCCGGAAAAAACAAACTATGTGCGCCTCGCTGCATGGCCAAGCTCGAATACATCTTTAATGTCTCCAAATAGGGTAAGTTCTTTTTCCTTCGGTCGACTTTATAAGCCCCGAGGCTGTTCATAAAATAGGCTATGATTTTGATGTTGAAAAGATTCAGACCTGCACCATAAATAAACGCAGGTAAGCCCATTGAGTGGATGACCCAACCAATTAAAATTGAATCGAGGTTGCTGAAGTGCGTGGGCACCATTACTACTGTGCCTTGCCTCGCCAACTTGCGTAACATTTTTACTTTGCCCACAATTTGAATCTTATCGCGCAGCGTATATTGACTTCGAAAAAATGCGCCAAATTTTTTGATGCGCACCCCGTTCAGCAAGCGCAAAAAACCAAACTTGAGCACACTGCGTGCGAATTTGTACGATGTCTGTTTGAAATTACCAGCAATCTCACTTGCATAGCGATGCGTAATTTTCTCCAAAATCGAATCTACTGCGCGGTCTACCTCTGCTTGGCTTTTGTTAGTCAGTGCCGACAGTTCGTTCTTCACGTCCGACCAAAACCGCGGGTCATCTTTTGGGTCCACGCGCCAGCGATTCCGTTTCAGTCGATTTTGTTCGCGGTATACGGTGGCTTCTAGGTCATCAATCAGTTGCTTGCTTTGCGGCCGCAGTGTTTTGATGCGTTGGATGGATTGCTGGGCTACATCATCGATAAACTCCTTGCGGTTTTTGCTCAGTTTGTAGACGGGCCAATCGGGTATATCCTCAAGAACTGGCTTATACGGTTTGTTCTTGTTTTTCTTCTCCTCTAGTATTTCCATGTTAAAGCCATACGGGGCATCAAAGTTAACGCGCAGGTAGAGATATTCAAAGCTACAAAAACTGTGTAGCCTGCTGGAGGCTTGCCGACATATCGTTGAAACGTTCGATGGCTTGTTTTAAGAAAGTTTCGCTTACAATTTGTTTTAAATCATCCTCCGAAGAGACATCAAACTCTTGCAGTTTAAACGTTTGTTCAAACGGCCCTGCTTCTAATTTTATCAGGTAGCGGTTGTTCCAATGAAACAACGTAATCTTGATTTCGGAATGGGGAATTTCGCCTACTACGCGCATGAAAATACACTATGTTTGTTGGTACAAAATTAACCGACCTTTACAATATTACTCATTTGTCGGCCCCGGCTTGATCTACTTTTTGGCAGAAGGTGAACATTGCTGTGCTATTTCTCAGTATTTTACGTTATAAGTGGAAATAATAAGCCAAAAAATTCGTTTTTGGCGATAGCAGGGGTTTATCACTTGACGATTATTAACTAAATAACGTCTTTTATTGTTGTATTTTTACGTGAATTAATAAACAGGACAATGGTGAGAAGGTTGCTTCTGGTTTTGTTGGGGTTGGCGGTTGCATTTTACGCTCACGGGACGCATTTGCGGGCAGGTGAAATAACAGTAACGCGCGAAAACTGTAGCGGATTGACTTTTAACATCACGATTACTGTTTACACCAACACCGGTTCTTCGGTAAAATTTAGCGGTGGCATTTTAGATTTCGGAGACGGCACCAGCATCCGTACACCAACAATTGACAACACACCCTTTGCCAATGGCATTGGATTCGTACAATACACTGTTCCCGGAGGGCATACCTATGCGGGGGCTGGTTACTATATCATCAGCTACAAAGAACGCAACCGGAACGCAGGGATTTTGAATATCTCAAATTCGGTAAACACACAATTTTACCTCGAAACGGCAATTGTTGTAGACCGATTTGTTTGCGACAACTCTCCGCGTTTATTAGTGCCACCCATCGACAAAGGCTGCAGCGGGGCAGCTTGGTATCACAACCCTGGCGCTTACGACATTGATGGCGACTCTCTCTCTTATGAATTTGTGGTGCCGAAACAAGACAAGAATATTCCGGTTGGTAACTACCGCTACCCCAACCATCCGGATTTTTATACGGTAACTCAATACAGCCAAGCAAACGAAAAACAAAACGGACCGCCCACTTTTACCATTAACTCCCGCACGGGCACGATTCTGTGGGACGCACCGGGAGCCAAAGGAGAATACAACATCGCGTTTAAAATTATATCGTGGCGCAAAATTGCCGGCACATTCATTCAGCTGGCCTCGGTAACGCGCGACATGCAAATAG
>JBJTHA010000028.1:0-6626 GCA_046094265.1 Cytophagales bacterium | reverse complement strand
CATGGCGATACCATGGTGCCGCTGCCTCGCTACACAACGGTGGGCGGCATCCCTGTAACCGAGTTGATTGCCAAAGACAAATTGAACGCCATTATTGAGCGCACCACAGTAGGCGGTGGCGAGTTGGTGAAACTGATGGGTACTTCTGCTTGGTATGCACCGGGCTCGGCCGCAGCACAAATGGTGGAAGCAATTGTAAAAGACCAACACAGGGTGTTGCCAGTATGTATGCAGTTGGATGGCGAATACGGCATCAAGAATTGCTATTTGGGTGTGCCCGTTGTGCTAGGCAAGAACGGTATTGAAAAAGTGATTGAGCTGGATTTGAATAGCGAAGAAAAAGCATTACTTGAAACTAGCCGCCAGCATGTGCAAGAAGTGATGGACGTGTTGGATAAGTTGGGTAAATAGATTCCAGATTTAAAATCAAATATTTCAAATTTTAAAGTGCCTGCGAAAGCGGGCATTTTTCATTTAAAAGCATGCGTAACCAATTTGGTAACATTGCTATCTTTGCCCCCATGCGGGTAATCGCGGTAAAAACGATTAAGAACCGTATACGAGAATATCCTCAGGCAAAACAATCCGTTCTTTCCTGGTTTGAAGAAGCTGAAAAGGCAGAGTGGAGTACTCCAACGAATTAAAAAGCCAATATCACCATGCATCCATACTATCTTAGAAAAGAGTGGTATTCAATACACATGGAAACGCGTTTCGATTGATTGCTGATATTGAGTGTCGCTTAAAAATAGTTTCTATTGTTTGGTTTGGCGCGCATAAGCAATATGACAAAACAGACACAAGGCGAGTAAATTATGATAAAGCCCATTAAAAAAAAGTGTACAGTATGAAGCCGCCTTAAATCGGATTTATACACTCATACAAAAAAATCTGAAAGCCAATTCGCCCGAATCGGATGAGATGGAAGTTCTTTCAGTTTTGGTAAAAGAATATGAGAACATTCATTTCCCAATGCCAAAACCCAAGCCGCTCGAGGCAATAAAATTTAGATTAGAACAAAAGGGAATGACAGAGAGCGAACTATCTGAAATCCTTGGTCACCGTTCCCGTAAATCAGAAATACTATCAGGTAAAAGAAAACTCAGTTTGGCAATGATTCGTAAACTAAATGAGGTTTTGAATATTCCTGCCGAGGTATTGATTCAGACTTATTGAATCTTTCTGCCTACGTATAACACCTCTCCCCGCTCCAAACCAAAACTCTTGGCTTTTTCTTCGGTAAAGTCGGCAGCAAATAAATTAGCATCGGGCTGAAGGCCAGCCGTGGCAATGCGCGTGGAATAGTCTTTTCCAAACTTGCGCAAGTGGTCATCTTGACCGAAGGCTTTTTCGCGGCCACGCGGGTCGGTGATGGAATTATCCTCAAATGTCACTTCTGGAATGGGGTAAAAAAAAGGCACTTGTAAAATGGCCCAACCACAGGGCTTAAGCACCCGGTTGATTTCGATCATGGCTTTGATATCGTCTTCCACATGCTCGAGCACATGGTTGCACAATACGGCATCAAAATGATTTTCACCAAACGGAATTTGATGGATGTCCATCTTTACTTTGGCCAAAGGAGATTCAATATCCGCTGTGATGTAGCCCTCCCCATGTTGCTTCTCGAAAGGTTTCATAAAACAAGGCTCGGGGGCGATGTGCAATACACGAAGTTGTGATTGAAAGAAATTGGTTTTATCTCGCAAGTATAGCCAAATCAGGCGATGACGTTCTAAGCTTAAACAGTTGGGGCAGAGTGCGTTTGGCCTTGGATTGATTCTGCCATACGGCAAGAACGAACGGTATGAGTGATTACAGATGGGGCATTGTACATTTTTGCCTGCATAAAAAACGCCCAACACTTTTAAACCAACACCACTCAGCCGTTGCAAATACTTCCGCGGCACAAAGCGGATAACCCACGCGATAACTTTTTTCATTGGGGCAAAGATATCCTGATGCGCTGGTTACGGCAAGTCCTAAAAATTCCCATTGGTTCGCCTGACAGTTGCCTGACCAGCAGGCATTACACCAGAATATGAGACAAATGATACAAGTCTTAGGTAAGGCAAGCTCTCACAATTAAGAGAATTTAGATTTTGACCAACGAAAACTAAGTGTGATTACAAAATCTTCATTAAAACAGCTGCCAATTTCTTGGCTACAATCTCGTGCCCCTTCGCAGTAGGATGGATGCCATCAGCCTGATTCAACTTCTCATCGCCAGCTACATCTTCTAACAAAAAAGGCATTAGCGTAGCGTTATTTTTTTTGGCAAGCTCGGGGTAGATAACCTTAAACTCGTTACTGTATTTGGTTCCCATGTTGGGCGGCACCATCATGCCTGTCATCACTATCTTCACATTAGGGTATTTTGCTTTCACTTTATCGATGATGCCCTGCAGATTTTTACGGGTTTGATCGAGCGGTAATCCACGGAGGCCATCGTTCGCGCCAAGCTCCAATACGAAAACATCAATCGGTTGCCTCAATACCCAGTCGATGCGTGCCAGTCCGCCCGCTGTCGTCTCCCCGCTCAGTCCGGCATTGATTGCCTTCACGTTGGCTGCGCCTTTGTTCAACTCTTTTTCGATAAGCGCAGGAAATGCTTCCTCCACCGAAAGGCCATACCCGGCCGTGAGGCTATCGCCAAAAAACAGAATTGTTTTTGGTGCAGGATTTTTTTGAAACACCATCAACAATACAATAAATACGATACTTTTACCGACCATAGCTGCAAGGTAAAGTTTGCTTTTGAAGCTATTGAACGCAAACCCAAAAATTTTGTTAAAAATTTGTTAGCACGCCAATACGGTTAAAAGAAGAGTTATTTTTATAACGATTACGTTTGATATTAAAACGCCACATTAATGGATATTGTACTAGAGTGCGACCAGCTCACCAAAACTTACACATCGGGCGAAAAGAAACTCACCGTTTTAGATCACGTTTCGTTCAAGGCCGAGCAGGGGACCAGCTTATCGATCATTGGCCCCTCTGGTAGTGGCAAGACCACCTTGTTGGGGTTGTGCGCGGGACTAGACGTGCCTACCAGCGGCACAATTTCCTTGATGAACTTCAAACTGAACAACCTCAGCGAAGATGATCGTGCCTACATCCGCAATCAATACGTGGGCTTTGTGTTTCAGAACTTTCAATTGCTTTCTACGCTCACAGCCTTGGAAAATGTGACGGTACCATTGGAGCTACGGGGCGAAAAAAATGTGGCAGTCAAAGCAAAAGAGTTGCTTGGCCGTGTGGGGCTGGGCGACCGTTACCATCATTACCCCACACAGTTATCAGGTGGTGAGCAGCAGCGAGTAGCTTTAGCTCGTGCATTCATTACATCGCCAAAGATTCTGTTTGCCGATGAACCCACCGGCAACTTAGATGAAGCCAATGCACAGCAAGTAACCGATTTACTATTTGGCCTCAACCGTGAGGAAAAAACAACTTTGGTACTAGTAACACATAACTTGGAATTGGCACAGAAAACCGAAAGGATTATCAAAATGAAAGGCGGCTTAGTGGTAAATGCTTGATTAATCTAACTTCTAACCTCCAACCTCGAATTTCTAACCTCGAACTTTTCCACCTTGATCGAATACATCATCAAAATAAAGCGAGACGCAAAGAACATCTTCCAAGACCGCTGGATATGGCGAATGGCTTGGCGTGATGGGCGCCATAACTTTTCGCGACTGTTTTTATTTATTTCCTCGTTGATCACCGGCATTGCCGCGGTGGTGGCGATTGCTTCGCTCAACTACTCTTTGCAAGACGAGCTTGACCGGAATGCGAAGGAACTCTTAGGTGCTGATTTGGTGGTGAACTCCAGCAAAAAAATTTCTTCAGAGCTGATTAAAGTTATCGATTCCACCAAGGTAGCATTGGCACGCGATGCCGACATGGCATCAATGGTGATGTTCATGCACACCAAAGAATCTCGATTAATTAAACTGACTGCATTGCAGGGCGATTTTCCGTTTTACGGTGAGTTAGAAACTTTCCCCGCGGATGCCTACATCAAAATGAAGAGTGGCCGCTTTGCCATGCTCGATGAGTCGCTGGCCACGCAGTACAATGTCAGTTCAGAAGATTCACTCAAAATTGGCAACACCGTTTTTAAAGTAGCGGGTGTGGTACGCAAAATCCCGGGTGGCGGAGGCCTCACCGCAACCTTAGCACCAGCGGTTTATATTTCATTGACTGATTTGGACTCTACCGGTTTGGTACAGTATGGCAGTCGTGTGAACTACAGCCTCTACCTCAAAACTACTTCTGATAAACAAACTGCAGAAGTGATTGATCGCATCAAGCCACTCTCAAAAAAAATGGGTTTTGGTTTTGAGACCGTGCAAGCGCGCAGAGATGGGCTGGGGCAAGGCATTAAGTCGGTGAATCAGTTTTTTTCTTTGCTGGCATTTGTAGCGTTGATTTTGGGTTGTATTGGGGTGGCGAGTTCGGTGCACATTTATGCGCGGGAAAAACGCGATGAAGTGGCCGTGCTTCGTTGTGTGGGCTCTTCGGGTTGGCAGGCGTTTAATATCTACTTTATTCAGATTTTTGTGCTGGGCGTAGTGGGCAGCCTAATGGGCGCGGGGCTGGGTGCGATAATTCACCAAATAATTCCCATCGCATTCAAAGAATACATTCCACTAAAGTTACAGTTTGCCATTTCGTGGCGCGCCATTGCGGAGGGTGTTGCCTTGGGAGGGATTGTATCCATTTTGTTTTCGTTGCTGCCGCTGATGGCCGTGCGCTTTGTGCCACCGCTCACGGTGTTACGTGCTGATTTCAATGCTACCAAGGTCTTTTCAAAATCACGGCTGGCAGCTACTATTTTGATTATTGTGTTCCCGATTTTGGCGGCTGCGTATCAAACCAAAAGTTGGATATCAGGCGGATTGTTTTCGGTGGGGTTGGCATTGGCACTCGGATGCCTTGCGTTGGTGGCGGCAGGGTTGCTGTGGTTGGTTCGAAAGTACTTTCCGTTGGGTGCTACTTTTGTGTTTCGCCACGCCCTTTCCAATTTGTTTCGGCCCAACAACCAAACCCGCGTACTGTTGGTAACCATCGGCTTGGGCGCGTTTATCATTGCCACGCTCAACATCATTCAAAATAGTTTGTTGGGGCAAGTGGAGTTTACCGGCAACCAAAATCAATCGAACACCATCTTGTTTGATATACAACCATCGCAAAAAGACGGTGTGCTTCAATTGATGAAAAAACAAAACTTGCCTGCCAACCAGGTGGTACCCATTATCACATGCCGTTTGAGTGGTTTGAAGAACAAGACTATCGAAGAAATCCAGAAAGACACCACCAACATTCCTGAATGGGCATTGACGCGCGAGTACCGCATCACCTACCGCGATAGCTTGAGTAAAAGTGGGTCAGAAAAATTGGTGAAGGGCGAAGTGCAAAAGTTTTACCCCGGCCGCAAAGATTCGGTGTACGTTACCATTTCTGAAGGCATGCACGAAACGCTGAAGCTGCAAATCGGAGATTCGCTTACCTTTAACATTCAAGGTGTGGACATGCGCGTGCGCGTGGGCGGCATCCGCAAAGTAGAGTGGCCAAAAGATCCGCCTAACTTTTTGTTTGTGTTTCCCGGTGGCGTGTTGGAAAATGCTCCGCAGATTTGGGTGGCCACTACGCGCATCAACGATAACGTGGCGGCCAGCAAATTTCAACAGGCGTTGGTGGTCAACTACCCTAATGTATCGCTGATTGACTTGCGTTTGGTGCTAAGCACGGTAGATGAGCTGTTTAAAAAAGTAGGTTTAGTGATTCGCTTCCTGGCATTGTTTAGCATCGTCACCGGCCTAGTTGTATTGGCTGGCGCGGTCATCAACAGCAAGTTTGCGCGTATGAAAGAAAATGTGTTGCTGCGTACCATTGGTGCACGCACTTCGCATCTGACAAAAATAACGCTGATTGAATACGGCTACCTCGGCTTGTTCTCGGCCCTTACGGGAATGGCGCTTTCATTGGGCGGAGGCTGGCTGCTGTGCAAGTTTTTCTTTCAGGTGACTTTTTCGGTGAAATGGGAAGAGCTGGCCTTAATTGGTAGCGGTGTAATATCGCTCACCATGTTTATTGGCTGGTTCAACTCACGCGAGGTAATTTCGACTCCACCACTGCAGGTGTTGAGGAGGGAGGGTTAGCAACCTTTGTTTGAAAGGCATTTGCTGGTTGCTATAAAAATTTGAACCCGATGGGTCATGTATTCTTCTTCTTCTCCTTCATGATCAACTCCCCCCTAAACGCTTTTTGGCTTAAACTGCCATACAAATTCTCTAACTCTTGCAAGTTTTGTTGGAATTGGGTTTTGAGGGCTTCTGTTTTTTTCTACGATTTGGGCAAATTGGGTCTAGAGTTCGATAGGTAGAGCAACTACTTTGATTAATCCCAAATTTTGCAGTAGGATAAAATAGTGACAAGGTGTCTTATATTTGAATATGGAACACCACTATACCGATAAATTAGTAACCGCTTGGAGCGGGATGAAAGAGATGAAAATATTGATTGACCAAACTGGGATCAGCAAGAAGTTGGCCGAGCTTGGTTTGCCGGAGGGCAAGAGTAACAACCGGATAGATGCCGTGAGCATAATAGAG